>JBHJND010000095.1:0-5066 GCA_048497655.1 Caballeronia novacaledonica | reverse complement strand
ACTGCGGGAGGCCATCTCGGCCGACTACGCGAGACGGTTCCAGCTGGCGGTCGATCCCGAGCGGGTAATCGTCACGGCCGGCGCCTCCGGAGCGCTCCTGCTCGCCCTGGCCGCCCTGCTCGAGCGCGATCGCACACTGCTGTTGCCGGATCCGAGCTATCCCTGCAACCGGCACTTCGCGGCAGTGCTCGAGGGCCGTGCGCAACTGCTGCCCTGTGGTCCCGAGACACGCTTCCAGCCGACGGCCACGACGATCGACGAGGCCTGGAATTCGCGGACGGCCGGCGTGCTGCTGGCTTCTCCCTCGAATCCCACCGGCACCTCTATCGAGCAGCCGGTGCTGGAGGCAGTCGTCGAGTGCGTCCGCGAGCGTTCAGGGTTCCTGATCGTCGACGAGATCTACCAGGGCCTCACCTACGACCATGCGCCGTCGACCGTGCTCTGCCTCGGCGAGGAGGCCGTTGCGCTGGCCAGCTTCTCGAAGTACTTCAGCATGACCGGCTGGCGCCTCGGCTGGCTGGTCGCCCCGCGCGCGCTCGTGCCGACGCTGGAGAAGCTGGCGCAGAACCTGTTCATCTGTCCTTCGGCGATTGCCCAGCATGCGGCGCTTGCCTGCTTCTCCGCCGAGTCGCTGGCAATCTACGAGGCCCGCCGCGAGGAGTTTCGCCGCCGCCGGGACTTCTTGGTGCCCGCCCTGCAGCGGCTTGGCTTCGAGGTACCCGTGGTTCCGGACGGCGCCTTCTATGTCTACGCGAGAGTCAGCCGCTTCGGCCCCGACAGCTGGGACTTCGCCTTCGACCTGCTGCGTGAAACCGGCGTCTGCGTCGTGCCGGGGCGGGACTTCGGAACGGCCGAGACTTCGCAGTATGTGCGGCTTTCGTACGCCAACAGGCAGGAAAGGCTCGAAGAAGCCGTGGACCGCATGGCGCGCCACCTGAGCCGTCGCTAGCGCGGCGACCGCGGCGCCTGGCGAATGCCCCGGTTGGCGCCCGAGGCGGAGAGCCAGGTCTCAGATGTCCCGGCGTCCGGCCCCGGAATCGGCCGACGCGGCCGCCGCAGGCAGCAGGCCGCTAACCGACGTGACGCGGCCTTGGGCGGCAGCGACGTCCGTCGACAGACTAGCCGCCAGTGCCTCGCGGACACCGCCCGAGGCGGCGAGTTTGATCCGCCCCATCTCGCCGAGCACGCGCGTCGCATAGCCGCCGTCGTCCGGCTGATTGCCGGCGCCGACATAAAGCTGCAGTCCCCGCTCGACCGATCCACCGCGGCGGATCATGTCCCGCAGGATCTCCGAGCCGACCTTAAGGTTGGCGATCGGGTCGAGCGCGGCGTGATCGCCGCCGTGCGCGACGAACTTGTCGCTGTGGACGTGGGTCATGACCTGCATCAGCCCCTGGGCGCCCAGCGGGCTCTGGGCGAACGGATTGAGGCTCGACTCGATGGCGGTCACGGCAAGGATCAGCAACGGATCGACGCCGAGTGAGCGACCGGTGGCGAACGCCTGGCCGACGATCTGCCGGACCGCGTTTTCCGCCACGCGGTAGCGGCGTGAGAGGTATCGCGTGACGTGCTCCTGCGCAGGCTCGGCCACGCCGCCCGGCTGCAACGCCAGCCAGCCGCTCCAGCGCTGCGCGGACGAAACAGGGCCTGCCTGGATGCCGTCTTCCGGGCCCGGAGTTCCCGCGACGGCGATGCCGGTTGCCGGCAACGTGGCGGCCACCACCCGATCGCGCACCTGCTCGCTGCCGAGCAGCAGCAGGCCCGCGGCCAGCGTCGATATGCCGACCAGCCCGACCGCGCCGCGGCCAAGGATGCCGGCTCCCCTCGCGACGTCGCGCCCCGCGGTTGTCAGTGCACCCGCAGCGGGGGTCCAAGCCCTATCTATTAGCAGAGACATGCGTGCCTCCTTATGCTGAGCGGCCTCCGGCCTTGGCCGGCTGTCCTCACTCACAGGTTGGTACGTCAGGCGGAGCCAGCGACAGCGCTCCGCTTCTACCCGGGCGGCCGCTGCTTCAGCGGGAACGCCGTGGGAATCCTTGCCGGCATCGCACGCCGGCCGCGGTTCCCGTCACAATGGATGGGCCGCAAAATGCAGGCCGATCAAGCACGCCCGTTCGGCTGCGGCCATCACCGCGACTTCCCGTCCGGGGCGGCGCCATTGTAGATGGAGCCGACGCAGTTGAACCGATTGGCCTAACCAAATTTGATGCGACGCAGCATCGTATCAGGCATCGGCATCCGTGCGGAGGGTTGTCGAGCCGGACCTCTATGGCCAGAACCCGCGACGAGTGATCACTTACTGTCAACACCACCGGAAACGGCGGCGAAACCAACAAGATCAGACATCAAGTTCACAGTAAGAAGACTAAAATAACTTAAATTCAATGAAATATACCGATCTTCGCGACTTTGTCGCCCAGCTCGAGATGCGGGGAGAGCTTCGGCGTATTCGCGCACCGGTGTCGCCGACGCTGGAAATGACGGAAATCTGCGATCGAACGCTCCGTGCGGGCGGGCCGGCGCTCCTCTTCGAGCACCCCACGGCCGGATCGATGCCCGTGCTTGCCAACCTGTTCGGTACGCCGGAAAGGGTCGCTTACGGAATGGGCGCCGAAGACGTGGCGGCGCTGCGCGAGATCGGCGAACTCCTCGCCTCGCTAAAGGAGCCGGAGCCGCCGAAGGGTTTGAAGGACGCCCTGGGCAAGGTCGCGATGCTCAAGTCGGCGCTCTGGGACATGCTGCCGCGGACCGTCCGGTCGGCGCCGTGCCAGGAGGTGGTCCGGGAAGGCGCGGGAGTCGACCTCGGTGCGCTGCCTGTCCAGACCTGCTGGCCTGGCGACGCCGGCCCTTTGATCACCTGGGGGCTTGTGGTCACCCGCGGACCGCACAAGAAGCGGCAGAACCTCGGCATCTACCGGCAGCAGGTGATCGGTCCGAACCGGCTGATCATGCGCTGGCTGGCGCATCGCGGCGGCGCGCTCGACTTCCGCGACCACCGACTGGCCAACGCCAGCCAGCCGTTCCCGATCGCGGTGGCGCTCGGCGCCGACCCGGCGACCATCCTCGGCGCGGTAACGCCGGTGCCGGACAGCCTGTCGGAGTACCAGTTCGCCGGACTGCTGCGCGGCGCGCGCACCGAGACGGTCCGCTGCATCGGCATCGACCTGCAGGTTCCGGCAAGCGCCGAGATCGTGCTCGAGGGCCACATTCGCCCGGATCCGGCCAATGCCGGCGGCGAGATCAGCGCGGCGAATGCCGGCTACGAAACCGCGCTCGAGGGGCCGTTCGGCGACCATACCGGCTACTACAACGAGGTCGAGCGCTTCCCCGTGTTCACGGTGGAGCGGATCACCATGCGCCGGCAGCCGATCTATCACTCGACCTACACGGGCAAGCCGCCGGACGAGCCGGCGGTGCTCGGCGCGGCACTGAACGAGGTCTTCGTGCCGATCCTGCGCCGCACCTTCCCCGAGATCGTCGACTTCTACCTGCCGCCGGAGGGCTGCAGCTACCGCATGGCCGTGGTCTCGATGCGCAAGCAGTACCCCGGACATGCCAAGCGGGTGATGTTCGGCGTCTGGAGCTTCCTGCGCCAGTTCATGTATACGAAGTTCATCGTCATCGTCGACGAGGACGTCGACGCCCGCGACTGGAAGGAAGTGGTCTGGGCGATCACCACGCGGATGGACCCGGCTCGCGACACGGTCCTGGTCGAGAACACGCCGATCGATTACCTGGACTTCGCATCGCCGGTGGCCGGCCTGGGCAGCAAGATGGGGCTGGACGCGACCAACAAGATGGCGGGCGAGACTTCGCGCGAGTGGGGCCGGCCGATCGCCATGGACGCGGCCGTCAAGGCGCGGGTCGACGCGATGTGGAAGGATCTTGGACTTTGACCATCCGGGGCACGACCAAATGGCCATTGAACGCAAACCCGTCCGCCGCGGCGGCATTAGGTCGGCGGGCTACGACCGCGGCGCGCGGGTGCTCGAAATCGAGTTCGACGACGGCTCGGTGATCCAGCACACCGCCGTCGGCGAGGAGATCGCCCGCCGGTTCCTGTCCTCCGGCAGCCCGTCGAGCTACTACAAGGACAACATCCAGGAAGAGTTCACCGTCCGCCGCGTCCGTTAGCCGATGACGGACCTGGGCAGGCTCTGCCGCGCCGCCCTGCTCCTGCTCCCGCTGGCGGCGATGCCGGTCGCCGGCGGCCGGGCGCAGTCGCCGGTGAAGCCGGGCCTCGGCCTGTGCCCGGCCGGCGCCGGCCGTCTCGACGCTTACCTCAAGGCGCTGTGCGACGGCGAGGCGGCCCTGCAGGCGGGTGACCTCGGCGCGGCGACCGACCGGTTCCACGCTGCCGCCGCCCTGCCGCGCGCCGACGCCAGCAACGAACTGGCCTGGGCGGGCCTGGCAGTCGCCCGCTGCCGTGCCGGCGACTTCGACGCGGGTAGACAGTGGGCGGCGCACTTCGCGCAGGCACGGCAGCTCTGGCTCGGCGAACTGGATTGCGCCGCCGAGGGAAACGATCCGCGCGCCAGGCTCACCCCCTTCGTGCGCAGCCGAATGTGCATCGGTGCGCTTGCAGCGGACTACGCGGCGGTGCGCGCCAACCCGCAGTCGTCCCAGGCCGCCGAGCTTCGCCTGCGCCTCGGGCAGATCGACGGGGCGATCGCCGCGGCATGCACCGCGACCGCGGCCGCCCCGGCACAGGCGGCCGCAACGGCGGGCGCCGAGGCGCCGAAGAAGAAGGCGGTGAAGAAGCGCGGCAGCCGGTCGAACAAGGCGCCGACGGGCGGCTAGCGGAACACCAGCGTCGCCAGCCCGAGGAAGATGAAGAAACCGCCGGAGTCGGTGCTGAAGGTCAGCAGCACCGAGCCGCCGATGGCCGGATCGCGGCCCACGGCGCGCAGCACCATCGGTACCGCCAGCCCGACGGCAGCGGCGACCAGCATGTTCAGGATCATCGGGCGCTTGTCTTGGGAGGACTGGTGATGGTGCTGCTCGAACAGCGTCGCAGTGCACCGCAGACCGTGCAGCTGGAGTCCATCACGCTGAGGCAAGCGATA
>JBHJND010000094.1:0-2398 GCA_048497655.1 Caballeronia novacaledonica | reverse complement strand
GGTGCGGCGCCGCGCCTATCGCCGCCAGCAGGTTGTTGACCAGCGACAGGTGCAGCATCTCCTCCAGCGCCACCTGCGCCAGCGAGCGGCGCCAGCGGTCGATCGCCGCCAGCTCCTGCGCCGTCACGCCCTCGGCAAGCTCGCGCTTGAGCGTCCACTGCGCGTACAGGTACGAGCACATCACGGTGTGCTCGAACTCCGCCGCCTCGCACAGCAGGTAGATCAGCTCTTCGCGGTCCTGGACGACGATCTCGTCTGACATGGCGTTTGGGCTCGCGCTGTTGTCGGTGGGGTCGGCTCTCAGGCGGCGAACTGCAGCGCCGCCAGCCGCGCGTAAAGGCCGCCGCGGGCGGCCAGTTCGGCGTGCGTGCCGGCGTCGACGATGCGGCCGGCGTCGACGACGAAGATGCGGTCGGCCCGCTGCACGGTGGCCAGCCGGTGGGCGATGACGATCGTCGTGCGGCCGGCCATCGCCGCCTGCAGGGCCGCCTGCACCGCGCGCTCGCTCTCCGCGTCGAGCGCCGAGGTCGCCTCGTCGAGCAGCAGCAGCGGCGCGTTCTTCAGCATCGCGCGGGCGACCGCCACCCGCTGCCGCTGCCCGCCCGATAGCCGCAGCCCGCGCTCGCCGACGAAGGTGGCGTAGCCGTCGGGCAGGCCCTGCACGAACTCGTCGACGAAGGCGGCGTGCGCCGCGGCCAGTGCTTCGGCTTCCGTCGCGTCGGGGCGGCCGTAGCGGATGTTCTCCAGCACGGTGCCGGAGAAGATCACCGGCTCCTGCGGCACCACGGCGATGCGCGCGCGCAGGTCGGCCAGCCGCAGTTCGCGCAGCTCGACGCCGTCGATGCGCAGGTGGCCTTCGTCGATGTCGTAGAAGCGCTGCAGCAGCTGGAAGAGGGTCGTCTTGCCGGCGCCGGAGGGGCCGACCAGCGCCACGTTCTCGCCCGGCGCGACGGCGAGCGAGAGACCGTCCAGCACCGGCTGTCCCCGGCGCGACGGGTAGGCGAAGCGCACGGCGTCGAACTCGATGCGCACTCCGCCGGAGCGGGCCGGCAGCGCCTTCGGCGCCGGCGGATCGGCCACCGCCGAGCGCGCGGTCAGCAGTTCCATCAGCCGCTCGGTGGCGCCCGAGGCGCGCAGCAGGTCGCCCCAGACCTCGGCCAGCACCGCGACCGCGCCGGCAACCACGGCGATGTACAGCGCCGTCTGGCTCAGCTGCCCGGCGGTGATCTCGCCGCCGATCACCCGCTGCACGCCGCCGTACAGGCCGTACAGCAGCGAGCCGAACACGCCGACGATGACGAAGGCGGTCAGCATCGAGCGCACGCCGGTGCGGCGGATCGAGGCGGCGAAGGCCTGCTCGTTGGCCTCGCCGAAGCGGCGCGCCTCGGCCCCTTCCTGGGTGAAGCTCTGCACCACCGGGATGGCGTTGAGGATCTCGCCGGCGATGCCGCTGGTGTCGGCGATGCGGTCCTGGCTGGCGCGCGACAGCCGCCGCACGCGCCGGCCGATGACGATCGCCGGCAGCACCACCAGCACGATGATCCCGGCCACCGTGAGCATCAGCCCGGGGCTGGTGGCGATCAGCATCGCCAGCCCGCCGGCGAACAGCACCGCGTTGCGCAGCCCCATGCTGATGCTCGAGCCGACCGCGTTCTGGATCACCGTGGTGTCGGTGGTCAGCCGCGACAGCACCTCGCCGGTCTTCAGCGTCTCGAAGAACTGCGGGCTCTGCTGCAGCACGTGGGAGTACACGGCCTGGCGCAGGTCAGTGGTGACGCGCTCGCCGATCCAGGTGACCATGTAGAAGCGCGCCGCGGTGAACACGCCGAGCGCCACCGCGACGCCGAACAGGCCGACGAAGTGATTACGGATTGCCGCCAGCCGCGCGCCGGCCTCCGCCGCCGGCAGGGCCAGCCCGCCGTCGACCAGCAGTTTCACCGCGTACGGCAGCGCCAGCGTGCTCGCCGCGGCGAGCAGCAGGAACAGCAGGGCCAGCGCGATCTGCGGCTTGTAGCGGCCCACGAACGGCAGCAGCGCCCGCAGCGGGCGCAGCCGCGCGGCGGCCGGCGTGCCTGCGGGCGGTGAACTCATCCGGCGAGCAGCCCCTGCAGCACGCCCCACGAGGCGGCGATCATCAGACCGCCCCACGCCGCGAAGGCAAGTACGAAGCCGCCGCCGCGGGTCTTCGGCGCGCGCAGGTAGGCGGCGGCGTACCAGACGCGGCCGACCAGCCATAGCGCGCCGAAGGCGGTGGCGGCAGCGGGCCGAAGAAGACCGCGCACAGCCACAGCGCCGGCACGAAGATCACCACGTTCTCCAGCGTGTTCATCTGCACGCGGAAGGCGCGCTCGAACATCTCGTGGCCGGTGGTGGCGGGCGCGGCAACGCGGTACTTCAC
>JBHJND010000093.1:0-2591 GCA_048497655.1 Caballeronia novacaledonica | reverse complement strand
CCGCCCTCGCGGTACAGCGAGATGTCCTCGTTGGCCGGGATCGAGGCGATGATCTCCGCCTTGTACTTCTCGCCGATCGACTCGAAGAACTTCACCGCGTCGTCGCGCTTCCACACCTCGCGCTCGACCTGCTCGTCCTTCTTCGCCAGCTCGGCCATCTTCTTCTCGATCGCCTCGAGGTCCTCCGGCGTGAACGGCCGCCTGAACGAGAAGTCGTAGTAGAAGCCCTTGTCGATCACCGGGCCGATCGTCACCTGCGCATCGGGAAACAGCTCCTTCACCGCGTAGGCGAGCAGGTGCGCCGTCGAGTGGCGCAGGATCTCCAGCCCCTCGGCATCCTTCGTCGTGACGATCGACAGCGCGGCGTCGTGGTCGACCACGTGGCTGGTGTCGACCAGGACGCCGTCGACCTTGCCGGCGAGCGCCGCCTTGGCCAGCCCGGGGCCGATCGACGCCGCCACCTCGGCCACACTGACCGGTCTGTCGAACGAACGGCTGGAGCCGTCCGGAAGGCGAATGGAGATCATTTTCTGCGGGCTCCGACGAAAAAAAAGTGCGGGCGAGCCGCACTTTTCTCTCCAGGGGCGAACTCGACCGGTCCGATCAGCTGCCGGTGAACGTAGTTCGGAAGACGAACATGCTCGATTCCCCTGTCCTGCATTTCACTGGTAGGCGCGAGTGGATTCGAACCACCGACCCCCACCATGTCAAGGTGGTGCTCTAACCAACTGAGCTACGCGCCTGTAGCGGATGCGGATGATACACGAGGGTCGTCACGACCGACCGCGCCGCAGCTACGCCGTGACTGCGCCGTTCGGCGCCGGCTTTCGTGCCGGCGCACCCGGGCGGCGATCAGCGCCGCCGGGCCGAGTAGACGCCGCCGACCTCGGCGATCTGCGCCAGCGCGCGGCGCAGCGCCGAGGCATCCGTCACCTCGACCGTGAAGCTCATCTGTGCCTCGCCCCGGCGGGACAAGGTGTTGACGCCGACCACGTTGAGCTTCTCGCGGGCGAACACCTCGGAGACGTCGCGCAGCAGTCCCGAGCGGTCCTGCGCCAGCACCGCGACGTCCACCGGGTAGACCGCATCCGGCGCGGCGCTCCACGCCACCTCGATCAGCCGCTCCGGCTGGCGGTCGGCGAGCGACGCCGCGTTTGCGCAGCTGGCGCGGTGCACCGACACGCCGCGGCCGCGAGTCACGAAGCCGATGATCTCGTCCGGCGGCACCGGGCGGCAGCAGCGCGCCATCTGCGTCATCAGCGAGTCCACCCCGACCACCAGCACGCCGCCCTTGCCGCGCGCCGCCGTTCGCCCGGGCTCCGCCCTGGCGACGATCGGCGCCGCTGCCGCCTGCGCCGCTGCCGCCGGCGCGGTCGCCAGCGCCTGCTCGATGCTGCGCGGGCTGAATTCCTCCTTGCTCGCCGCCACCGACAGTTCGTCGACCGAGCCGAAGCCGAGCCGGCGCGCCAGGTCGTCGAGCTTGACCGCGGTGCGGCCGAGGCGCTGCAACTCGCGCTCGACCACGGCCCGCCCCGTGGCGATCGACTGCTCGAGCTCGAGCAGGTTGAACCAGTGCCGCACCTTCTGCCGCGAGCGCGCGCTGGCCAGGTAGCCGAGCTCGGCGTTGAGCCAGTCGCGGCTCGGCCCGCCGGTCTTGGCAGCGATGATCTCGACCGTCTGCCCGTTGGCCAGCGGCCGGTTCAACGGCAGCAGCGCGCCGTCGACGCGGGCACCGCGGCAGCGGTGACCGAGCTCGGTGTGCACGTGGTAGGCGAAGTCGATCGGCGTGGCGCCGGCGGGCAGCTCGACCACCCGGCCCTGCGGCGTCATCACGTAGATGCGTTCGTCGGCCTTCGCCGACGGCAGCGGCTTGTCGACCTCCGCCCGCCAGGCCAGCAGCTGGCGCAGCCAGGCCACCCGCTGCTGGTCGGCGCCGGCCACCTTGCGGCCGCCTTCCTTGTACTGCCAGTGCGCCGCCACGCCGAGCTCGGCGAAGTCGTGCATCTCGCGGGTGCGGATCTGGATCTCGAGGGTGCGTCCGGCGCCGTCGCGCACCACCGTGTGCAGCGACTGGTAGCCGTTGGGCTTCGGACGGGCGATGTAGTCGTCGTACTCGCCTTCGACCCGCGCCCACAGCTCGTGCACCAGCGACAGCGCCTGGTAGCACTGCGCCACCTCGCCGACGATCACGCGCAGCGCCCGCACGTCGTAGATCTCGTCGAACGCCAGCCGCTTGGCCCGCATCTTGTTGTGGATGCTGACGATGTGCTTCGGCCGGCCGCTGACCTCGCCCGTGATCCCGGCGGCAGTCAGCCGCTCGCGCAGCCGGCCGATGGCGTCGGCGATGAAGCGCTCGCGTTCGACCCGCTTCTCGTCGAGCAGGCGCGCCAGCTGCTTGTAGGTGTCCGGCTCAAGCAGGCGAAAGGCGAGGTCCTCCAGCGCCCACTTCAGCTGCCACACGCCGAGCCGGTTGGCGAGCGGCGCATACAGGTCGAGCGTCTCGCGAGCGATCGCGCCCTGCGTGTCGACGTCGACGCCGTCGCCCTTGCGCGCCGCGAAGTAGCGCAAGGTCTGCTCGCGCGAGGCCAGCC
>JBHJND010000092.1:0-12431 GCA_048497655.1 Caballeronia novacaledonica | reverse complement strand
CAGCGGACGGCCCGGCCCGGTGTACGCGAAGCTGCGCGCCGCCTACGACGAGGCGATCGAGGCCCTGCGTTCCTGATGGCCGGCCCGGACGGCGCCTCGCCGCTCACCTTCCCGACGCCCTTCCCGATCAAGGTGATGGGCCGCCGCGTCGATGACTTCGCGCAGGCGGTGGTCGAGGTGGTGCGGGCGCACGCGCCGGACTTCGACGCCGCCACGCTGGAGCTGCGCGCCTCGCGCGGCGGCAACTACCTGTCGGTGACGGCGACGATCAACGCCACCTCGCGCGAGCAGCTCGACAACCTGTACCGCGCGCTGACCAGTCACCCGCTGGTCAAGGTGGTGTTGTAGCGGGGAGCACGGCGATGGCTGCGGGGCCCGTGGTGCGCGACCTCGGCCGCGCCGAGTACCTGCCGACCTGGCGGGCAATGCGCGAGTTCACCGCTGCGCGCAGCGGCGAGACGTCCGACGAACTGTGGATCGTCGAGCACCCGCCGGTGTTCACCCTCGGCCAGGGCGGCCGTCGCGAGCACCTGCTCGACCCGGGCGAGATCCCGGTCGTCGCCACCGACCGCGGCGGCCAGGTCACCTACCACGGCCCCGGGCAGGTGGTCGTCTACACGCTGATCGACCTGCGCCGGCTCGGCATCTTCGTCAGGGAACTCGTCTACCGGATCGAGCAGTCGGTGATCCAGGTGCTCGGCGAATCGGGCATCGACGCCCAGCGCGTGCGCCGCGCCCCCGGCGTCTACGTACGCGACGCCGGCTCGCGCGCCAGCGGCGAACTGGCCGGCTTCGCCAAGATCGCGGCGCTCGGCATCAAGGTCAGCCGCGGCTGCAGCTACCACGGCGTGGCGCTGAACGTGGCGATGGACCTGGCGCCGTTTTCCCGCATCGATCCGTGCGGCTATGCGGGTCTGCCGACGGTCGACTTGTCTACACTCGGCGTGTCGATCACCTGGCGCGACGCGGCCGACCGCCTCGCCGCGCGCCTGCAGCAGCACTTCACCCCATGAGCAGCGACATCCCGCCCGGCGCGCCGCCGAAGGACCCCTTCGCCAAGAAGAAGGGCGAGGCGAAGACGGCGCCGGTGGCGAAGAAGTTCCCGCTGACGTTCGTCGCCGGCGGGCTGCCCGCGCGCAAGCCCGAGTGGATCCGGGTGCGCGCCGGCTCGCCGACGACACGTTTCTACGAGATCAAGGACATCCTGCGCAGCCACCGCCTGCACACGGTGTGCGAGGAGGCCTCCTGCCCGAACATCGGCGAGTGCTTCGGCAAGGGCACGGCGACCTTCATGATCATGGGCGACAAGTGCACGCGTCGCTGCCCTTTCTGCGACGTCGGCCACGGCCGGCCCGATCCGCTCGACCCCGAAGAGCCTGCCAACCTGGCGCGCACCATCGCCGCGCTTGCGCTGCGCTACGTGGTCATCACCTCGGTTGACCGTGACGACCTGAAGGACGGCGGCGCGCAGCACTTCGTCGACTGCATCGGCGCCGTGCGCGCGGCCTCGCCGGCAACCCGCATCGAGATCCTGGTGCCCGACTTCCGCGGCCGGCTCGACCGCGCGCTGGCCATCCTCGAGGCGGCGCCGCCGGACGTGATGAACCACAACCTCGAGACGGTGCCGCGCCTTTATCGCGAGTCGCGTCCCGGCTCCGACTACGCGCACTCGCTGTCGCTGCTGCAGCAATTCAAGCGCCGCGTGCCCGCCGTGCCGACCAAGAGCGGGCTGATGGTCGGGCTGGGCGAGACCGACGAGGAGATCGTTCAGGTGATGCGCGACCTGCGGGCGAACGAGGTCGACATGATCACCGTCGGCCAGTACCTGGCGCCGAGCAACCACCACCTGCCGGTGCGGCGCTACGTGACGCCGGAGACCTTCGCCATGTTCGAGCGCGAGGCGCAGGCGATGGGCTTTTCGCACGCCGCCGTCGGGCCGCTGGTGCGCAGTTCGTACCACGCCGACGCGCAGGCACACGCCGCCGGCGTCGTCTAGCCGCCGGGGCCCGAGGTGCCCGCTGCGCCGGGCGGAGCGTTCAGTCGTCCCGCAGGAGGCTCAGCTGGTCAGCGGTCCCATCGGGTGCTGCAGCCTCCGGGACCTGCCCGCCAGGCGCGCCCGCACCCTCGCGCAGCTGCGGTGGCAGCGGCGCATCGAGCGCGGCGCAGATCGTGCGCAGGCAGCCGGCCGCCTTCCAGTGGGTCTCGCCGTCGACGAAGGCCACCGCGGCGCAGGCCTTGATCAGCCGCGGCTTCTCCAGCGGCGCCAGCTGGTTCAGGCGGTCCAGCGCGCGCGCCACCGCATCGAGCGCGATCGCCTCGGTCGGCACCCGCGGCGGCTCGATGCCGGCGAGCAGCAGCACGCCGGCGTTGTAGGCGTGCTCGGCACGCTCGGGCAGGCGCACGCTGGCCAGCAGCGACATCACCAGCCCGGCCTCGGCCTGCAGCGGCAGCAGGCTGGCGAAGCGGACCGGCACCGGCCGGCTGGCGTCGCGTCCGATGCGGCGCCTGAGCACGGTGAACAGCAGGATCTCGTGCAGCGTGATGCGCCCGTCGGCGCTGATCAGCCCGTGCACCAGCAGCAGCAGGCGCTCGCGCACGGCGGGCGCCAGCTTGAGCAGCGTTGGCCCGGCGCGGTCGAGCAGCGGCAGGCGCATGCCGGGCGGCAGTTGCGCGATGGCCTCGTGGTCCCTGTCGACCTGCTGCACCGCCTCGGTACCGAACGCCTCCGCCACCAGTTGCCGCTGCTGGCCAGAGAACGCCTTGTCCTTCTCGATCAGCATCGCCAGCACCACCAGCTGCGCCTGCGAGGTATCGACCAGCGCCGCGTCCAGCGCCGCTTCGCCGGGCAGCCGCTGCACCACCTGCGCCAGCGCCGGCCCGTCGGTCGCCGCCGAGCCGATCGAAGCGGCCAGTTGCGCGCCACGCGCCGGCTCGCTGACCAGCGCCGCCAGGGGACTTGCGGCAGCGGTCGGGCCGGCGCCATCCGGATACGGAATCGGCTCGTCGCCCGCCGGCTTCGCCGCGCCTTCGCACAGCGCCTCAGCCAGCGGCAGTTCGCCGGCTGGCAGCATCGGCAGTTCGCGCCCGTAGACGCGCCTGATGCGCGCTGCCAGCGGCGGATGGGTGGCAAAAAGCCCGGAAACGAAGCTCGGCTTGGCGGCGCCGAGGAACAGGTGCGACAGCGCCTCGGCGTTCGGGTGGGTGATCCGGCTGCCCGGCTCGCGGCCCTGCGTCAGCCCGCCGATCTTGCGCAGCGCCCCGCCGATGCCGTCCGGATTGCGGGTGAACTGCACGCTGCTCGCGTCGGCCAGGTACTCGCGCTGCCGCGACACCGCCGCCTTGATCAGCCGGCCGAAGAACACGCCGACATAGCCGAGGATCCACAGGGCGACGCCGGCGACCACCAGCACCGCCAGCGCGCCGCGGCTGTCGCGGCTGCCGCGGCCGATCTCGAGCATGAAGCGGCCGAACATCGACAGCATCAGCAGCCCGAACAGCACGCCGATCAGGCGGATGTTCAGCCGCATGTCGCCGTTCAGGATGTGGCTGAATTCGTGGCCGATCACGCCCTGCAGCTCGTCGCGGGTCAGTCGCGCAAGCGTGCCGCGCGTGACCGCGATCACCGCGTCGTGCAGCGAGTGGCCGGCGGCGAAGGCGTTGATCGACTGCTCGTTCTCCATCACGTACACGCGCGGCACCGGCGTGCCGGAGGCGAGCGCCATCTCCTCGACCACGTTGATCAGCCGGCGCTCGAGCAGGTCGCGGGTGGACGGGTCGACGCGCCGCGCACCGATCATCTGCGCCACCGCCTCGCCGCCGCTGGCCAGCCGCGCCGTCTCCCACCAGGTGCCGGCGCCGATCATCAGCAGCGTCACCAGCGTGTTGGTCAGGTAGAAGCCGCGCGGCAGCGGCGGCGGGAACAGCCCGAGGTAGGCGACGGTGGCGATGACGTTGACCGCGATCACGATCGCGACCACCGCCAGCGCGAACAGCACCACCAGGCGCCGGCTCAGCCGGCGCGCCGCTTCCTGGTGCTCGAAGAAGTTCATCGCGGCGGCGTCAGCGGCAGTCGACGGCAGAGCAGCGGAGCAGCGCGCCGGCCCGCCGCCGCACCCCGGCCGGGCTGCCGCCGTTCAACGGCTTCGCCGCCTTGCCGCGCCGGCGCCCACGAGGCTCAGAACTGCACCTTGACCGGCTTCTTCTCTTCGGCGCTTTCGGTGGCCGCCAGCAGCTCGGCCTGCCTGAACGAGAACAGCCCGGCGATGACGTTACTGGGGAACTGCTCGACCGCGGTGTTGTAGCCCATCACCGAGTCGTTGAACGCCTGTCGCGCGAAGGCGATCTTGTTCTCGGTGCTGGTCAGCTCTTCCGACAGCTGCATCATCGTCTGGTTCGCCTTCAGGTCCGGATAGGCCTCGGCCAGCGCGAACAGCTTGCCCAGCGCGCCGGACAGGGCGCCCTCGGCGACCACCAGCTGCTTCATCGCCGCCGGATCGGCCGGGTTGGCGGCGGCAGCGGTGTTGGCCGTCACGGCGCCGGCACGCGCCTTGATCACCGCCTCCAGCGTCTCGCGCTCGTGCTTCATGTAGGCCTTGGCGGTCTCGACCAGGGTGGGGATCAGGTCGTAGCGGCGCTTCAGCTGCACGTCGATCTGGGCGAACGCGTTCTTGAACACGTTGCGCAGGCTGACCAGACGGTTGTAGGCGCCGATGACCCAGAACACGCCCAGGGCGATCAGCCCCAGAAAGATGATCCAGCCCATGCCGTCCTCTCCTCGTGGTGTGCCCGGGTCGCCAGCCGCGACCGTCGGCGTCGCGCCGGACTATAAGAGAAAGCCGCGGCAGTGCAACGGCTTTCCGGCGGTGCCGACGCCGCTAGCCCGCCCTAGTGCGTCGGCGGCCGGCCGGGGTTACTTGGCCGGTGCATCCTTGGCGGCTTCCTTCTCGCTAAGGTAGTCGAAGTTCTTGACCACCCGCTGCACGCCCGAGACGCGACTGGCGACGCGCGCCGCGGCCTCGCCCTCGCCGGGCGTGACCAGTCCCATCAGGTAGACGACGGCGCGCTCGGAGACGACCTTGATCGCGCCGCTGGGCACGTCCGGCGCCTGCAGCAGCGCCGTTCGCACCTTGGCGGTCAGCGAGGTGTCGAAGTTGCGGTTGGAGAGCGTCGAGGGGCTGCCGATGTGCAGTTCGTTGACCACCGCCCGGACGTCCTTCGACTTCTCGGCGATCGCCTGCGCCTCGGCCTTGCCCTGCTCGCTGGTCACTTCGCCGGTCAGCAGCACGCGCTGGTTGTAGCTGGTGACGTTGATATGGGCGCGGTCGCTGGGGAAGGCATCGCCGAGGGTTTTCATCAGCCGCAGCTCGATCTCCTGGTCGACCAGCTGGATGCCGGTCGAGCGCCGGTCGACGGCGACCATCGCGCTGCCGGCGGCCGCGCCGCCCACCAGCAGCGGCGCGCAGCCGGTCGAGGAAAGTGCGGCGAGCGCGGCCAGGGCGGCCAGCGTCGCGCGGCGGTTGTTCATCATCATCGTGTCTCCCGGGTCCAGGTCAGTCGGAGCCGAATGCATCGCGGATCCAGTCGCGGATGCCGTCGCCGTCGGCGGTGATCACGTCGAACCGGCAGGGCGGCTGCCGCGAGCCGGCGGCGAAGTGCTGCAGCAGGAAGTGCTGCGCGGCGCGCACCAGCCGACGGCGCTTGAAGGCATCGATGCTGCCGGCGGCGCCGCCGAAGCGGTCGCTGCGGCGCATGCGCACCTCGACGAATACCAGCGTGCCGCGGTCGTCGGCAACGATGTCGATCTCGCCCTCGCGATAGCGGACGTTGCGGGCGAGGATACGACAACCCGCGGCCTGCAGCTTCGCGCAGGCCGCGGCCTCGGCGGCGTCGCCGGCGCGCTGGCGCGGCGTGCGCACCGCGGCGACCGCGGGACTGCGCCGGCGCAGCAGGCTCATCGTGCTCCCCGGGCCTCCCGGCCCGGGCGCCTGCCGTGCAACCGTGCGGCGCTCATCGCAAGACGTCCCGTCGCGCCGCCTTCCCGTCGACGAAGACCGCGATCGTCGGCAGACGTTCGACGCGCCCGGCGAGCGCGGGGTCGACGCGCAGTCGCCCGGTGACGCCGTCCAATTCGAAGCGCTGGCTGCCCTTGATCCATTCGGCGGCGATGCGGTAGGCATCGATGCCCAGTGCGTACAACCGCTCCAGTTCGGCGCTGTAGCCGCTCGAGGCGCGCGGGTACACCGCCACCGCGGCGTGGTCGGGCTCGACCAGCCACGGCATGTCGACGAAGGCGATGCCGTCCAGTTCCTGCGCCAGGCCGAGACTCGACTGCTCGAGCAGGTGAACCCTCGAGGTGGCCACGACGATCGTCTCGGCCGGCAGCCACCGCCGCACCGTCGCCGCCTCGCCGGCGTCCAGGGCGAGCAGGATCGCCCGCCAAGGCTGCGCCGCCAGGCGCTTGCCGAGTTCAGCGAGGCGGTCCTGACGGATCGACAGTTCGAAGGTCTCGGCGCGCCGGCCGTACTCGCGCGCCGCGGCGAGGAACGCCCTGCCGGCGCGGCGCTCGAGACCGCCGCCGCCGACGATGACGGCGAACGGCAACGACTCGCCCGACGCGCCGGCCGCCAGCGGCCCGCGCACCAGCGCGCGCACGACGCCGCGCGCCTCGTCCTCGACGCGCAGGCCGAGCGCCAGCATCGACGGCGGCAACGGCTCGTCGCCCGCCGGTGCGTTCAGCGCCAGCACGGGCAGCCGCGCGCCGCCGCCGCGCCACAGCGCATCGACGGCGTCGCGCGACAGCGGACCGACGACCATCCGCACGCCGCGCCCGGCAGCGGCTTCGATCTCCGCCGCCACCGACGCGGGCGTTTCGTCGGTCTCGCGGGCGTCGATCGCCATCGGCGCCCCGGCGGCGGCGTGCGCCGCGAAGAAGCCCGCGCGCACCGCCTCGGCCGCGCGGGCGTACGGTGTGGTCGCGCCGGGCAGCAGCAGCATGATCGCCGGCAGCGTCTCCGCCGACGGGTTTGCGGTCTGCTGGGCGCCCGCCGACAATGAGGCGGCCAGCACACCGAGCAGCACCAGCGCGCGCCGCAAGATGCCCATCGCCCTCGACACCGATCCGCTGCTCGTCGCCAGCGGCCTCGCGCAGCAGGACCTGTCGACGCACTCGCTGTACGTGGTGGCAACGCCGATCGGCAACGCGGCCGACATCACGCTGCGCGCCCTGTGGGTGCTGTCGAAGGTCGATGCCATCGCCGCCGAGGATACCCGCACCACCGGCGCCCTACTGCGGCGCTACGGCATCGACACGCCGCTGCTCGCCGCCCACCGGCACAACGAGAACGAGGCGGCCGCCGCGATCGTCGAGCGCCTGCGCGCCGGCGCGCGCATCGCCCTGGCCACCGACGCCGGTACGCCGGCGATTTCCGATCCCGGCGCGAGGCTGGTGCGCGCCGCGCTCGACGCCGGCCTGCGGGTGGTGCCGGTGCCGGGCGCCAGTTCGCTGACCGCGGCGGCGAGCGCCGCCGGGCTGCACTCTGACCAGCTGACCTTCGCCGGCTTCCTTCCGGCCGGCGCGCGCGAGCGGCAGCGGCTGCTGCGCGAGCTGGCCTCGCGCGGCGAGCCCTTCGCGCTGTTCGAGGCGCCGCACCGCGCCGCCGCCACCGCCGCCGAGCTGGCCGATGTGCTCGGGCACGGGCGGCGCGTGGTCGTCGCGCGCGAGCTGACCAAGAAATTCGAGACGATTCTGGCGTGCACGGCCGACCGACTGCCCGAGGCCGTCGGCAGCGAGCCGCGTGGCGAGTACGTGCTGCTGATCGACGCCGCCGACGAAGCCGCAGCCGACGTCGATGCGGTCACCCGCCGCTGGCTGGCGGCGCTGGCCGAGGTTCTGCCCGCCTCGCGCGCCGCGGCGCTCGCCGCCAAAGTCAGCGGCGTGCCGCGCGAACAGCTCTATTCGCTGCTGACGAAGGCGCGGCAATGAACGCGGCCCGGTCGGGCCGCCCGTTACGAGATCGATCCGCCGCCGGCCTTGCCGGCCGCGCGGCGTGCCTCGTGCGCCTCCCACCAGGCGCGCGCCTGCTGGTTGGTCCACGGCGCCCCGGCCAGCAGCCGGTCGAGTTCGGCCGCCACCTCGGCGGCAGTGGCCGGACGCTGTTGCACCGACTTCGCCAGGCAGCGGGCGATGAGCTCGTCGAGCCCGGCCGGCACCGGCAACGGCGCAGACGACGAAGCGCGGGGCGCCGGCGTGTGCACCACGCGGTAGGCCAGCGCCAGGTCCGAGTCGCCGTCGAATGGCGCCTTGCCGGTCAGCAGGTAGAAGCCGACCGCGCCGAGCGCGTAGAGGTCGGAGCGGGCATCGGCGCTGTCCGGCCGCTCGATGCGCTCGGGCGCCATGTAGGCGGGCGTGCCGAGCACGCGCAGGGCGCGGGTGAGGTCGCGCGTGTGCGGCGAGCGCGTGTCCTTGACCAGGCCGAAGTCGAGCACCTTCACCACGTCGTCCTCGCCGCCGCGCCGGCACAGCATGACGTTGGCCGGCTTGATGTCGCGGTGGACCAGCCCGCGCGTGTGCGCCTCGGACAGCGAGCCGGCAATGCCGCGCAGCGCGTGTGCCGCGCGCGCGGCCGGCAGCGGCCCGTGCTGATCGACGATTTCCTGCAGGGTGAGGCCGTCGAGGAACTCCATCGCGTAGAACGGCTGGCCTTCCGGCGTTCGTCCGTAGTCGAACACCTCGACCGTGTTCGGATGCATCAGCTGGCTGGCCAGCCGGACCTCGCGGTCGAAGCGCGCCAGCAGCTCGTCGCTGGTCATCGCCAGGTCGATGATCTTCACCGCCGTCGGACGCTTCAGCAGCCGGTGCTGCGCGCGGTAGACGCGCGCCATGCCTCCCTGGCCCACCTGTTCGAGCAGTTCGTAGTTGCCGACCCGCTGCGCCTCGGCCACCTCCTCGGCCATCCGCTGCATGCGCAGCAGGGCGACCAGGAAGCCGAAGGCCACCGCGCCGACCAGCGCGCCGAGGCCGAGGAAGGCCAGTTCGATCCGCCGCAGCGGCGCGAAGGCCTCGGCCTCGGACACCTCGACCGCAATGCCGAACCCGTGCGGCTCCAGCCAGCGCCAGGCACCGACCACCCGCTCGCCGTGGTAGGTCGTGTACGGCTGCAGCAGTTCGCCCTGCAACCGCGGCGGCGAAGCGTCCAGCCCAGCCAGCGCCTGCGCGACGAGGCGGATCGGCTGCGGCTCGCCGTCGGCCTGCGGGGCGTCCAGCCGTTGCCGCAGCACGGCGCTTTCGCCGGGGCGCAGCGCGCCGCGCTCGACCAGCGCCTCGCGCAACCGGCTCTCGGTCAGCAGCATGCCGCGCCCGTCGAAGGCGTAGCTCTCTCCCGTGGCGCCGATGCCGGCGGCGGCAAACAGCCTGGCGAAGCGCTCGTCGGCCGGCTTGCCGATGTCGAGCGCCGCTATCACTTCGCCGGCGCCGTCGCGCACCGGCGCCGAGATCCAGATCTTCGGTGCGTCTGCCGGCACCAGCACGCCGATCCGCTCTGCCTCGAACCGGCTGGCGGCGAACTGCGGCCGTCCCTGCAGCGCCGGCTCGAAGGCCGCGCGCAGGGCGGGCGCGACCTGCATCGCGCACTTGCCGGTGTCGCGCGCGGCGAGCACGCGCCCGTCGCGATCGATCAGGTGGATGGCCGCCGCGGCTTCCTCCAGCCGCAACGCGTCGATCAGTTGCACCAGGCGGGCGCCCGCCGCACCCGTGCATGCCTGCCGCAGCGCATTTTCGCCCCGATGCGCCGCGGCGAGCAGTTGCTCGGCCACCTCGGACACGCGCGGGTCGCGCGCCCAGCGGACGACGTTCAGCTGCTTCTCGCCGATCCACGTTCGCACCGCCATCGACTCGCTGTCGGCCAGCCAGTGCAGGTTGGCCGCGGCCAGGTCGACCAGCGCCGAGCGCACCCCCGAGTAGACCCAGGCGCCGAGGCTGGTCACCAGGGCCAGGGCGGCGGCGATGGCTGCCGGATGGCGACGCGCCAGCACGCCGGCGCGCGCGAACCAGTCGGCGGCCATCGACCGGGGCTCAGGCAGGCAGCCGGGCGACGATCGAGGCGACCGCTGCGCTGAGCTTCTTCACACAGTCGATGTGCAGGAACTCGTTCGGGCCGTGCGCGTTCGACTTCGGGCCGAGCACGCCGGTGATCAGGAACTGCGCGTCCGGGAACTTCTCGCCCAGCATGTTCATGAACGGGATGGTGCCGCCCTCGCCCATCCACGCCGCCGCGCGCCCGAACGCGGCATGCGAAGCCTCGTCGGCAGCGCGCGCCAGCCACGGCGCGGTCGGCGGCGCGCTCCAGCCGGTCGCTCCACAGTCGGCATCGAAGGTCACGCGCGCGTTGTACGGCGGGTCGGCCTCCAGCAGGGCCCTGAGCTGCGCGGTCGCCCGCCCGCCGTCGACGGTCGGCGGCAGGCGCAGGCTGAGCTTGAAGGTCGTCTTCGGCCGCAGCACGTTGCCGGCCGAGTCGATGGCGGGGAAGCCGGCCGCACCGGTGACCGAAAGCGCCGGCCGCCAGGTGCGGTTCAGGATCCCCTCGACCGGATCGGTGGTGGTCGGCATGGCGTGGGCGAAGCCGCCCTCGCCGTGCGAGCAGCCGACCCACGGGAACTGCCGCCACACCTGCTCGCCGAGGATCTCGCCGGCGACGCGCGCCTGCGCCAGCCGCTCGGCCGGGATCGGCGCGTGGAAGACCTCGTCGAGCACGCGACCGGTGGCCGGCTCGTCGATGCGGTTGAGCAGCTGGCGGGCGATGCGCATCGAGCTGGGAACCAGGCCGCTGGCGTTGCCCGAGTGCACTGCTTCGGACAGCACTTCGACCGTCAGCGTGCCGCCCACCAGTCCCCGCAGCGAGGTAGTGACCCACAGCTGATCGTAGTTGCCGCAGCCGGAGTCCAGCCCGGCCACCAGCGCCACCTCGCCCAGCCGCGGCGCCAGCAGTTCCAGGTAGGCCGGCAGGTCGGGGCTGCCGGACTCCTCGCAGGTCTCGATGATGCCGACGCAGCGCGGCCGTGCCGTCGCCTGCGCGTCGAGCGCAGCGATCACCGACAGCGCGGCGTAGATCGCGTAGCCGTCGTCGGCGGCACCGCGCCCATACAGCCTGCCGTCCTCGATCACCGGCTGCCAGGGGCCGAGGCCCTCGCGCCAGCCTTCCATTTCCGGCTGCTTGTCGAGGTGCCCGTAGAACAGCACGGTGCGCACGTTGCCCAAGCCGCCGGTGGCCGGCACGTCGAAGAACAGGCACGGCGTGCGCCCCTCGATCGCAACGATCTCGAGCCGCATGCCGGCGATGCGCTGCGCCGCCGCCCAGGCGTGGGCGTCCTTGACCACCGATGCGAGATGGCCGTGCGCCGCCCAGCTGGCGTCGAACGACGGCGACTTGGCCGGCACCCTGACGTAGTCGACCAGGCGCGGGATCAGCTCCTCGTCCCAGCGGCGATCGAGGAAGCGGCGGATTTCGGCGAGGTTCATGGCATCGGCTCCAGCGAGGAAATCCAGTCAGGCTAGCGCACGATGGCCAGCACGTGGCGGTGCGCGCCTTCAGTCGCCGTTGCCGCCGCCGCCGGCGCTTTCCGGCAGCCGCGACACCAGCAGCTTGTCGATGCGCGTGCGGTCCATGTCGACCACTTCGAAGCGCAGGCCGGCCGCCTCGAAGCGCTCGCCGACCACCGGGATACGGCCGAGTTGGTGCAGCGCGAAGCCGGCCAGCGTGTTGAAGGCGCCATCGTCCTCGCCGGGCAGCAGGTCGAGGTCGAGCAGCGATCGGAAGCGCTCGCTGCCGATCGCGCCGTCGATCAGCCATGAGCCGTCCTCGCGCTGCACGGCGTCCTGCTCCGCCGCCACCCCCTCGGCCGGCACTTCGCCGACGATCGACACCATCACGTCGGTCAGCGTCACCAGGCCCTGCAGTTCACCGTACTCGTCGACGATCAGCGCGAACTGCGCCCTCGCCTTGCGGAACAGCTCCATCAGCTTGGTGGTGGTCACCGACTCGGGCACGTACAGCGGCGGCCGCACGAGGCGCTCGATCTCGAGCGGTCGGCCGTCGAAGGCCGGTGACAGCAGGTCGGCGACGCTGAGAACGCCGACCACCTTTTCGAAGCCGCCGCGCACCACCACCACGCGATGGTGCGGGCTGCCGGCGAGCTGCTTGCGCACCTCGGCCTCGTCTTCTTCGAGGTCGATGGCAAAGATGTCGGCGCGCGGCGTCATGATGGCGCCGATCCGCTGCTCGTCCAGTCGCAGCACATTGGCGACGATCTCCTGCTCGCTGCTGTGGAAGACGCCGGCTTCGGCCCCCTGCTGCATCAGCACCTCGATCTCCTCGTCGGTCACCGGCGGCTCGTCGCTGCGCCGCGCGCGGAACAGGCGCAGCACGACGTCGCTGGAG
>JBHJND010000091.1:0-1888 GCA_048497655.1 Caballeronia novacaledonica | reverse complement strand
GGGGAAAACGATGCGCTCTGCGGCGCGGATCTCGGTCGGGTCCGAACTGATGCGCACCGTGGCCGTCGGGGCGACATGCTCCAGCGCCTTGGCCACCGAGCGCAGGTTGCCCATGCCGTAGTCGACGATCGCGATCATTGCGTGGTCACTGCGTGTGTACGCGCCGCTGCGCGGCGCACGTGCACACGCAGTGAGAAAAGACGGTCGGTGGGCTCGCTCCGGAGCGGCCGCGCGCTCGCCCAATCACAACAGCCACGCAAGACCATCCCCCTGCTAGAGGCTGTCCTTGGTCGACGGAACGACGCCGGCGGCGCGCGGGTCGGGTTCGACCGCCATGCGCAGCGCGCGGGCGAAGGCCTTGAAGACCGTCTCGCACTGGTGGTGAGCGTTGTCGCCGCGCAGGTTGTCGACGTGCAGGGTGACCAGCGCGTGGTTGACGAAGCCCTGGAAAAACTCGTGCGCCAGGTCGGCGTCGAACTCGCCGATCATCGCCCGCGCGAACGGCACGTTCCATTCGAGTCCCGGCCGGCCGGAGAAGTCGATCACCGCGCGCGACAGCGCCTCGTCGAGCGGCACGTAGGCGTGGCCGTAGCGGCGGATGCCCTTCCGGTCGCCGACGGCGCGCGCCACCGCCTGGCCGAGCGTGATGCCGACGTCCTCGACCGTGTGGTGGCCGTCCACATGCAGGTCGCCCTTGGCCTCGATCGTCAGGTCGAGCGCCGCGTGGCGGGCGATCTGCTCGAGCATGTGGTCGAAGAAACCGATCCCGGTGGCCAGCTGCGCGCGGCCGCTGCCGTCGAGGTCGACCACTGCGCGGATCTGCGTCTCGGCGGTGTTGCGGACGACTTCTGCGGTGCGTGCGGTCATCGTGGGTCCTGCAGGCTGGCGGCCAGCGCATTGAGAAAGGCGTCGTTCTCGGCAGGCAGGCCCACCGTGACGCGCAGGCAGCCGGCCAGCAGCGGATGCACGTGCGCGCGATTCTTGATCAGTATGCCGCTCGCCTTCAGCCGGGCAAACACCCGGTCGGCGGCGTCCGACCCGCCGGCGAGGCGGAAAAGGATGAAATTGGCCGCCGAGTCGAAGGCGGTCACCCCGGGCAGGCCACGAAGCCGGCCGAGCAGCCGCCCGCGTTCGGCGCGCAGAGCCGCCGCCTGCTCGTCGAGCAGCGTGCGCCGTCCGAGCATGAACTCGGCCGCGGCGAGCGTCAGCACGTTGACGTTGTACGGCGGCCGCACCTTGTTGAACTCGGCGATCCACGCCGGGTGGCCGCACAGGTAGCCGAGCCGGATGCCGGCCAGGCCCATCTTGGAGAAGGTGCGCAGCACCAGCAGGTTCGGCCGGCGCGCCAGCTGAGGCAGCCAGGTGTCCTGCGCGAACGGCAGGTAGGCCTCGTCGAGCACCACCAGCCCCGGCGCGGCATCGAGCACCGCCTCGACGTCGGCGCGGTCGAACAGGTTGCCGGTCGGGTTGTTGGGCCAGCTGACGAACACCACCGCCGGCCGGTGAGCGGCGATCGCCGCCAGAAGTGCGCCACGGTCGAGCGAAAAGTCCGCCGCCAGCGGCACGCCGACGAAGCGGCAGCCGTCGAAGCGGCTCGACAGGTCGTACATCTCGAAGCTCGGCCACGGCGACAGCACGGTCGCGCCGGGCCGGGCGCAGGCCTGGATCACCAGGTGGATCAGTTCGTCCGAGCCGTTGCCGAGCAGCAGCGCCATGCCCGGCGGCAGGTCGATCGAGCGCGCCAGTTTCTCCTTGAACCCGCGCGGGTCGGCCGGCGGGTAGCGGTTCAGCAGCACATCGCCGAGCCGCTCGCCCAGCTCGCGCGCCACCTCGGGCGGCAGCGCGAACGGGTTCTCCATCGCGTCGAGCTTGGTCATCCCCGCCGAGT
>JBHJND010000090.1:0-2203 GCA_048497655.1 Caballeronia novacaledonica | reverse complement strand
GCGCTGGAGACACGAATCCGCACGGAGGCGAAGACGCTGCGCGAGAAGTACGTCGAGCCGCCGCACACCACCGACTTCGGCATCCTGTTCCTGCCCACCGAAGGTCTGTTCGCCGAGGTGCTTCGACGGCCGGGGCTGACCGAGGCGCTCAACCGCGAGCTGCGCGTGGTGATCGCCGGGCCGACCACGCTGTTTGCCATGCTCAACAGCCTGCAGATGGGCTTCCGCACGCTGGCGCTGGAGAAGCGCAGCGCCGAGGTGTGGCAGGTGCTCGGCGCGGTCAAGACCGAGTTCGGCAAGTTCGGCGACGTGCTGGCGGCGCTCAAGCGGCAACTCGCCAGCGCGTCGAACACGATCGAGCAGGCCGAGACGCGCACGCGGCAGATGGGCAAGGCGCTGAAGACGGTCGAGGCGCTGCCGGCGGAAGAGGTGGCCAGGCTGCTGCCGCCGGAGCGCAGCGACGACGGATAGGGCGCAGCCCGACGGGCGCGTCTCGTTACTCTTGCGGCACGCATGCCGCATCGACAACAAGGAGAGCAATCATGGCGGACCAGAAGATCATTGCCATCGTCGGCGCCACCGGCGCGCAGGGCGGCGGGCTGGTGCAGGCGATCCTGAACGACGCGCGGGGCGGATTCGCCGTCCGCGCGCTCACCCGCGACCCTGGGTCGGCGAAGGCAACGGCGCTCGCCGGGCGCGGCGCGCAGGTGGTGGCGGCCGATCTCGACGACGAGGCGAGCCTCGCCAAGGCGCTCGCCGGCGCGCACGGTGCCTACTTCGTGACCAACTTCTGGGAGCACTTCTCGCCGGAGAAGGAGCAGGCGCAGGCGCGCAACCTCGCCGCGGCGGCGAAGCACGCCGGGCTCGCGCACGTGATCTGGTCGACGCTGGAGGACACCCGCAAGTGGGTGCCGCTGTCCGATCCCCGCATGCCGACGCTGATGGGCAGGTACAAGGTGCCGCACTTCGACGCCAAGGGCGAGGCCGACGCCTACTTCCGCGAGGCCGGCGTGCCGACCACCTTCCTGCTGACCTCGTTCTACTGGGACAACCTGATCCACTTCGACATGGGGCCGAAGCCGACCGGTGACGGCAGGCTCGCCTTCACGCTGCCGATGGCCGACCGGAAGCTCGCAGGCATCGCCGCCGAGGACATCGGCAGGTGCGCCTACGGCGTCTTCCGCAAGGGGGCCGAGACGATCGGCAGGACGATCGGCATCGCCGGCGAACACCTGACCGGCGCCCAGATGGCCTCGGCGATGAGCGCGGCGCTCGGCCGCGAGGTCGTCTACAACGCAGTGACGCCGGCGCAGTACCGCGGCTTCGGCTTCCCCGGTGCCGAGGACCTCGGCAACATGTTCCAGTTCTATGCCGAGTTCGAGGAGTACTTCTGCGGCGCCAGAAGCCTCGAGGCGTCGCGGGCGCTGAACCCCGAACTGCAGAGTTTCGTCGCCTGGCTGGGCCGCAACGGCAGCCGGATCCCGCTGGCGTAGCGCCGCCGGGCGCCGGGGCCGGAATCGCTTCTCGCGCGGACGCGGCCGTGGATCAGCCGACCCGGGCGATCGCCGATTACGCGGCCTCGGTGCGTTTCGAGACGCTGGAGCGCGGCGCAGTGGACGCCGCCCGGCGCCATCTGATCGACTCGGTTGGCTGCGCGCTGGGCGCCGTCGGCGCACCGCCGGTGGTCATCGCGCGGCGCATCGCCGCCACCGCGTCGGGCACTTTCGGCGCCTCGGTCCTCGGCCTGGCCGAGCGGACGACGGCCGAGCAGGCGGCCTTCGCCAATACCTGCGCCCTGCGCTATCTCGACTTCAACGACACCGGCATCGGCGGGCATCCGAGCGACATGATCCCGGCGGCGCTGGCCGTCGCCGAGGCGCTGCGGGTGTCGGGAAAGGCGGTGATCGCGGCGATCCATGCGTCCTACGAGGTCGTCGCCGCGCTGCGCCTGTGCGGCTTCGCGCCGCGCGCCTGGAACATCGATCAGGCGCAGAACGTCATCGGCTCGGCAGTCGGCGCGGGCGTGATCATGGGGCTCGACCGCGAGCGGATGGCCAACGCCGTGTCGCTGGCGATCACGCCGAACATTCCGCTGCGCGCCACCCGGGCCGGCCGGCTGTCCGACTGGAAAGGCTGTGCGACGGCGCACGGCGCGATGATGGGGGTGCTGGCAGCGCGCTGGGCGAATGCCGGCCTGACCGGG
>JBHJND010000089.1:0-2944 GCA_048497655.1 Caballeronia novacaledonica | reverse complement strand
CGGATGGAGGAACTGCGGCGGATGAACGACGCGGCGCGGGCAGCCGCGCGAAGGGAGAACCGCAAGTGAACGGAAACTGGCTTGCCGCCGCCCTGCTGGCCGCGGCACTGAACGCGGGCGCGCAGGCGCCGGCGCCGGCACCCGCCGGCAACTGGCGCGGTTACGACGAGACCGCCGATGCCGGCGCCGACATCGAGCGGGCGCGGGCGCAGGCTGCGGCGGCCGGCAAGCGGGTGCTGGTCGTGTTCGGCGCCAACTGGTGCGGCGACTGCCGCGTGCTCGACACGAGCATGAAGCAGGGGCGGCTGAAGACGCTGCTCGACGGCCGCTTCGTGGTCGCCAAGGTCGACGTCGGGCGCTTCGACAGGAACGTCGACATCGCGCAGCGCTACGGCGTGCCGCTGAAGAAGGGCATCCCGACCGTGGCCGTGCTGGCGGACGACGGGCGCGCGTCGTTCGTCACCTCCGGTGGCGAACTGGCCGATGCACGAACGATGGGCGAAGAGGCGCTGGTCGCCTTCTTCGACCGGCGGTTCTGAGGAACTGCGGCCGGCCAGCGCTCCTGCGTCTCATCCTGCAGAATTCGGGCTCCGCCGGCGGCGGAGCTTCACGGGACTCGCCATGCTCGACATCAATCTGCTCAGAAAAGACATCGCCGCGGTCGCCGATCGCCTGCGCACGCGGCCCTTCGAACTGGACGTGGCTGCCTTCAACGCGCTGGAGGCCGAGCGCAAGCAGGTGCAGGTGGCCACCGAGGAACTGCAGGCGCGGCGCAACGCGCTGTCGAAGCAGGTCGGCGTGCTCAAGGGCAGGGGCGAGGACGCCTCGGCGGTGCTGGCCGAGGTGGCGTCGATCCCCGACGCCATCAAGGCGCAGGAGACGAGGCTCGGCGACGTGCAGGCGCGCCTGGCGAGCATGCTGCTCAACGCGCCCAACGTGCCGCACGCCTCGGTGCCGGTCGGCAGGTCGTCCGAGGACAACGTCGAGGTGCGCCGCTGGGGCGAGCCGCGCGTCTTCGACTTCCCGGTGCGCGACCACGTCGACGTCGGTGGCCCGCTCGGGCTCGACTTCGACACCGCGACGAAACTCTCCGGCTCGCGCTTCGCGCTGATGCGCGGCCCGGTGGCGCGGCTGCACCGGGCGCTCGCCCAGTTCATGCTCGATGTGCAGACGCGCCGGCACGGCTACACCGAGTGCTACACGCCGTACATCGTCAACGCCGAGACGCTGACCGGCACCGGCCAACTGCCGAAGTTCGAGCAGGACCTGTTCGCGGCGAAGAAGGGCGGCCAGGAGGGAGAAGGCGAGGTGCTGTACCTGATCCCGACCTCGGAGGTCTCGCTGACCAACATCGTGCGCGGCGAGATCCTGAAGGAGGCCGAGCTGCCGCTGAAGCTCACCGCGCACACGCCGTGCTTTCGTTCGGAGGCCGGCAGCTACGGCAAGGACACGCGCGGCATGGTTCGCCAGCACCAGTTCGACAAGGTCGAGATGGTGCAGATCACGCAGCCGGAGAAGTCGTACGAGGCGCTCGAGCAGATGGTCGGCCACGCCGAGGCGATCCTGCGCTCGCTCGGCCTGCCGTACCGCGTCGTGCTTCTGTGCACCGGCGACATGGGCTTCGGCGCCGCCAAGACCTACGACCTCGAGGTCTGGCTGCCGGCGCAGGAGACCTACCGCGAGATCTCCTCGGTGTCGAACTGTGAGGCCTTCCAGGCGCGCCGCATGCAGGCGCGGTATCGCAACGCGCAGGGCAGGACCGAGCTGGTGCACACGCTGAACGGATCGGGGCTGGCGGTCGGCCGCACGCTGGTGGCGGTGCTCGAGAACTACCAGCAGGAAGACGGCAGCGTCATCGTGCCGGAGGCGCTGCGGCCGTTCATCGACGGCATCGACAGGCTCGCGCCGTGACCGACGCCGGCGCGCTCGCCGAGGCGCTGCTGCGCGCCGGCGACAGCGCGTCGCTGCTGCCGCTGCCGAGCGACGCCGACCCGGCGTTCGACCTGGCGCAGGCCTTCGAGGTGGCCGGCCGCATGCGAGCGCTGCGCATCGCCCGCGGCGGCGTGCCGGCCGGCTACAAGATCGGCTTCACCAACCGGCGCATCTGGCCGTTGTACGGCGTCTATGCGCCGATCTGGGGGACGGTCTGGCGGCACACGCTGCAGCTGCTCGACGGCACGTTCGTGCGTGCGAGCCTCGCCGGGCTGTCGCAGCCGCGGCTGGAGCCCGAAGTTGTCTTCGGCCTGAAGGCGGCGCCGCGGCCCGGCATGGACAACGCCGCGCTCGTCGACTGCATCGACTGGGTGGCGCACGGCTTCGAGATCGTGCACACGCACTTTGCCGGCTGGCGCTTCCGGCGCGGCGACTGCTTCGCCGACGACGCGCTGCACGGCCGGCTGTACGTCGGCCCGCGCGTGCCGATCGGTCGCTTCGACGATCCGGCGGGCGAACTGCGCGCGCTGCAGGTCGAGTTGCTGCGCGACGGCGAGCTCGTCGATCGTGGGCAGGCGAGCATCGTGCTCGACGGCCCGGTCGACGCGCTGCGCCAGTGGGTCGATGCGATGCACGCGCAGCCGCAGCACTGGCCGATCCGCGCCGGCGACGTGGTGACGACGGGAACGATCACCGATGCGTGGCCGATGGTGCCGGGCATGCGCTTCGAGACCCGACTGTCCGACCCGCGGCTGGCCGCGCTCACGCTAGAATGCGCGCCTTCCTGAGCTGACGCCTCGTCGCCCGGGATGCCTCCGGGAAGGGTGGCAGAGTGGTCGAATGCGCCGGATTCGAAATCCGGTGATGCGCATTGCGTATCCGTGGGTTCGAATCCCACCCCTTCCGCCAGAGATACTTGCCCACCGTAGTTTCTGGGAGCAGGCGCGGCCCGTCGCTTCCAGGATGGGCCATCGCGGCGGCGGACCTCGGGTGAATTGACCCAGATCACGGC
>JBHJND010000088.1:0-6190 GCA_048497655.1 Caballeronia novacaledonica | reverse complement strand
GGCATCATGCTCGGCGGCCTGGACGCGCTGCTGCCGCAGCAACGGCGGGCCGAGCTGGCCGAGCTCGGCATGAAGTCGGTGCTGGCCGGCTTGCTGTCGACCTGCCTGACCGCGGCGCTGGTCGGGCTGCTGCTGTGACCGTCGTGTTGCATGGACCGCGCGTCACGCTGCGTCCGTGGCGAGCCGACGACTTCGACGCGCTCGCCGCACTGAACGCCGACCCGCGGGTGATGCAGCACTTCCCGCAGCCGCTTACGCCCGAAGAGAGCGCGGCCATGGTCGGCCGCATGCGGGCCGCCATCGATGCGCGGGGCTGGGGCAACTGGGCAGTGGAGGTCGACGGCCGTTGCATCGGCTTCGCCGGGCTGTCGGTGCCGACGTTCGACGCCCACTTCACGCCCTGCACCGAGATCGGCTGGCGCCTCGCCTTCGACGCCTGGGGCCGCGGCTATGCCGCCGAGGCGGCGCGCCTGGCGCTGGCCTACGGCTTCGCGCTGGTCGGGCTCGCCGAGATCGTCTCGTTCACCGCGACGTCCAACAGGCGCTCGATGGCCGTCATGCAGCGCATCGGCATGAGCCACGACCCGGCCGACGACTTCGACCATCCGCGCCTGCCCGGCCACCGGCTGCAGCGGCACGTCCTGTACCGGCTGCGCCGAACCGACTGGCGGCCGTAGAGGCGAAAACGGGGCGGCTGCTGCCGCCCCGTTCAGCTGGCCCCGATCAGCGCGCCTACTCGATCTCTTCGTACAGCGGCAGCGTCAGGAACTCGGCGAACGACACCTGCGTGCTCATCTGCTCGAAGATCTGCGCCGCGCGGTCATAGGTCCGGGTGTCGCCGCCGACCGCCGCCTTGACCTTGGCAAGTTCCTCGGCGATCAGCGCTCGAACCATATCCGCGCCGACCTTGCGCCCGTCGTCCAGCAAGCCCTTCGGCGAACGGATCCACTGCCACACCTGCGAGCGGCTGATCTCGGCGGTGGCGGCGTCCTCCATCAGGTCGTGGATCGGCACGCAACCGTTGCCGGCCAGCCAGGAACCCAGGTAGTGGATGCCGACGTTGATGTTCATCCGCAGGCCGGCCTCGGTGATCGGCGCCTCCGGCTGGAAGTTCAACAGGTCGCCGGCGGCGACCCGCACGTCGTCGCGCTGCTTGCCGATCTGGTTCGGCTTCTCGCCGAGCACCTTGACGAACTCCTCCATCGCGATCGGCACCAGCCCCGGGTGCGCCACCCAGCCGCCGTCGTAGCCGTCGGTGGCGTCGCGGTGCTTGTCCGCCCGCACGCCGGCCAGCGCCGTCTCGTTCTTCACCGGATCGCTCTTGATCGGGATCAGCGCGCTCATGCCGCCGATCGCCGGCGCGTTGCGCCGGTGGCAGGTCTTCAGCAGCAGCAGCGCGTAGGCACGCATGAACGGCGCCGTCATCGTCACCTTCGCCCGGTCGGCCAGGCAGAAGCTGCGGTCGACCTTGAACTTCTTGATGCAGGAGAAGATGTAGTCCCAGCGGCCGGCGTTCAGTCCCGCCGAGTGCTCGCGCAACTCGTAGAGGATCTCGTCCATCTCGAAGGCGGCGACGATCGTCTCGATCAGCACGGTCGCCTTGACCGTGCCCTGCGGTATGCCGAGCTCCTTCTGCGTGGCGACGAAGATGTCGTTCCACAGCCGCGCCTCGAGGTGCGACTCCATCTTCGGCAGGTAGAAGTAAGGTCCGCTGCCGCGCGCCACCAGTTCCTTCGCGTTGTGGAACATGTACAGCGCGAAGTCGAAGATGCCGCCCGAGACCCGCTCGCCGTCGACCAGCACGTGCTTCTCGTCGAGATGCCAGCCGCGCGGCCGCACCACCAGGGTGGCCACCTTGTCGTTGAGCCGGTAGGTCTTGCCGCCCTGCTCCAGCATGATGCGGCGACGGATGGCGTCGATCAGGTTGATCTGGCCTGTGATCTGGTTGTCCCAGTTGGGCGAGTTGCTGTCCTCGAAGTCGGTCATGTATGAGTCCGCGCCCGAGTTCAGCGCGTTGATGATCATCTTGCGCTCGACCGGGCCGGTGATCTCGACCCGCCGGCACAGCAGATCCTTCGGCAGCGGCGCGATCTTCCAGTCGCCGTCGCGGATGTGCTTCGTCTCGGCGAGGAAGTCGGGCCGCTCGCCGGCATCGAGCCGCTTGGCGCGCTCGACGCGCTTGGCCAGCAGTTCCTTGCGACGCGGATTGAAGCTGCGATGCAGCCTGGCGACCAGCGCCAGCGCGTCCGGTGCGAGGATCGCCTCGAAGCCGGGCTTCATCGGCGCGCGGATCTCGACGCCTTGGGGCAGGTTCATTGCGTGCTCCTAGTGCTTGCGTTGTTGCAGAAGAAAGTCGACCGCGTCGTCCAGCGAGGGCCCAGTCCCGTCGGGCCGCGCGCCGAGGCGGTCGAGCGGGGCTCCGCTGCGGTTGACCCAGAAGCTGACGTAGCCGTACCACTTGGCGCCGATCGCGTCCCAGCAGTTGCTCGACACCAGCAGCAGTTCGTGCGCCGGATGCTTCAGGGTCAGCGGACCGAGCTCGTACACCGACGGCGCCGTCTTGTAGGCGTGCACCTGGTCGGCCGACAGCAGCACGTCGAAGTACTCGGCGATCTGCGCCCCGTGCAGCACGTCCTCGATCAGTCCCGGGTCGCCGTTGGACAGCACGCCGATGGTCGTGCCGGTGGCCTGCAGCCTGCGCAGCGCCGGCACCGCGTCGGCGTAGGGCGCCAGCTGCGTGTACTCGTGCATCAGCAGGCCGCGCGCGGCCGCGTCGAGCGGCAGCCGCAGCGCCTCGCAGGCGAACTGCAGCGCGTCCTCGGTCACCTGCGTGAACGGCACGTAGCGGGACGACATGGTGCGCAGACGCGTGTACTCGATCTGCTTCTCGCGCCACAACTGCGAAAGCCGCTGGCCGTGGCCGGGAAAGAGCTGGTCGGCGCGCACGCCGACCGAGTGCACGTCGAGCAACGTGCCGAATACGTCGAACAGGACAGCACGAACGGACATGCGGTCTACCCCTCCCCAATTGCGGAATTATCGTTGGCGGCGCCGAGTATATTGGGCCAGCGAAGACGGCCTGCGTGCCCCAGCGCAGCATCACGGGCAGGCCGCTCGGCGCGCGGGCCGCGGAGACAAAAAAAGAGCCGCCCGGGGGCGGCTCATCGAGTTTCTTGCTCTTGTTTCGCTTCTCGTTGCAGCGTTGTCTCCTACTGCCTCACCCTCTGTCGTTTTCGCGCGCTCGCGCGCCGTTGACCGGAATCAAGATCGGCGCGCGAGCATACGAAGGCGGGGTGCAAGGCTCAAGCTGCACTGCAACGCAACTGTCCGCCCGGCGACAAATCAGGCGGCCTTCTTCTGCTTCGACTCGAAGAACTGCTCGTCCTCGGTCGAGCCCTTGAGCGCCGCGGTCGAAGCCTCCGACTCGATCGTCGTCGTGACGGCGTCGAAGTAGCCGGTGCCGACCTCGCGCTGGTGCTTGACTGCGGTGAAACCGCGCTCGGCGGCGGCGAACTCGGCCTCCTGCAGTTCGACAAAGGCGCTCATCTGGCTGCGCGCATAGCCGTAGGCGAGGTTGAACATCGAGTAGTTCAGCGAGTGGAAGCCGGCCAGCGTGATGAACTGGAACTTGTAGCCCATCGCGCCGAGTTCACGCTGGAACTTGGCGATCGTCGCGTCGTCGAGGTTCTTCTTCCAGTTGAAGCTCGGCGAGCAGTTGTAGGCCAGCATCTTGCCCGGGAACTGCTTCTGGATCGCCTCGGCGAAGGCCTTGGCAAACGCGAGGTCGGGCTTGCCGGTCTCGCACCAGATGAGATCCGCGTACGGCGCATAGGCCAGGCCGCGGCTGATCGACTGCTGCAGGCCGTTGCGGGTGCGGAAGAAGCCCTCCACCGTGCGCTCGCCGGTGACGAACGGCTTGTCGTTCTCGTCGACGTCGGAGGTCACCAGGTCGGCCGCCTCGGCGTCGGTACGCGCGAGCAGGATGGTCGGCACGCCCATCACGTCGGCGGCCAGGCGGGCCGCGATCAGCTTCGAGACCGCCTCGCGCGTCGGCACCAGCACCTTGCCGCCCATGTGGCCGCACTTCTTCACCGAGGCAAGCTGGTCCTCGAAGTGCACGCCGGCCGCGCCGGCCTCGATCATCGCCTTCATCAGCTCAAAGGCGTTGAGCACGCCGCCGAAGCCCGCCTCGGCGTCGGCGACGATCGGCGCGAAGTAGTCGATGTAGCCCGGGTCGCCGGGATTCTTGCCTTCCATCCACTGGATCTGGTCGCAGCGGGTCAGCGCGTTGTTGATCCGCCGCACCACCGCCGGCACCGAGTTGATCGGGTAAAGCGACTGGTCCGGGTACATCTCGCCCGCAAGGTTGGCGTCACCGGCGACCTGCCAGCCCGACAGGTAGATCGCCTTCAGGCCGGCCTTGACCTGCTGCATCGCCTGGTTGCCGGTCAGCGCGCCGAGCGAGTTGACGAACGGCTCCTCGTTGATCGACTTCCAGAGGCGCTCGGCGCCACGCTTCGCAAGGGTGTGCTCGGGCTGCACCGAGCCGCGCAGCCGGACGACCTCGTCGGCGCCGTAGCCGCGCTTGATTCCTTTCCAGCGCGGGTTCTCGTTCCAGTCCTTCTGCAGGCGTTGCGCTTCCATCTTGCGTGCGGTCATTCTTCGGATCCTCCGAGGGGTTCGCTTCGAGCTGCTGCCGGCGACGTGCCGGCTCCGCATTGATGGAAATCGTACGGCCGAGGCCGCGCCGCGACAAGTCAAATATCTTATATAAGAGACTACTCTAATGCTATATATATCAATGTTATACAGACCAGCTTGCGCACTGCGAAAGCAAATCGAGCGTCGTGAAACGGCGGCTGTTGCGCAGCAGCAGCCGCCTTCCGCTATGAGAAACGCTCTTGGATCGCATGAAACGCGGCGCCGGTGAACGGCCCAGCCTCCGGCGACCGCGGCCGGACGGCGACTGCCGCCCGCTGGCGAGCCTGGAGTTCGTCAGCCGTGCAGAGGCCGCGAACTGACCACGACGCCGTCGCGATCGGCATAGACCCAATCGCCCGGACGGACGGTCGCTCCGCAGACGGAAACGACCAGGTCGCGCTGCCCTTCGCCGCGCTTGACCGAGCGGCGCGGCGTTACCGCGAGTGCCCGGACGCCGACGGCGAAACCGTCGATCTCGTCGACGTCGCGCACTGCGCCGAACACGATCACGCCGGCCCAGCCGTTGTCCGCCGCGCTGCGCGCCAGGTTGCCGCCCAGCACGGCGCAGCGGGTGCTGCCTCCCGCGTCGACCACCAGCACCTGACCGGCACCCGGTTCCCTAACGGCCTGCGCAAGCAGCGAGTTGTCCTCGAACAGCTTGAGCGTGCGCGCGACCCCGCAGAAGCGCTCGTGCGCACCGAAGGCGAGCAGCCCCGGCGCGAGCACCCGGAGCTCGCCACTGTCGAACAGCGCCTCGTTCGCGTCGCACAGGTCGGTGGTCGGGGGAAAGCTGCTCATGCCTGCACTCCTGATCGCGCGGCACGCAGCCGGCGCGTGCCCGAGCCGACGGTCAGAGCGAGCAGCAGCGCCGCCACCTGCAATGCCGCCACGCCGATCAGCGGCGCGCTGTAGCGCCCCGCGTCGAGCAGCGGACCGAAGACCAGGGGCGATACGGCCAGGCCGATGTCGAGCCCCGAATAGACGAACCCGTAGACGCGCCCGTACGCGGTGGCGCCGAACTGCGCCGTCGCTGCGCGCCGCACCAGCAGGTCGCGGCTCGGACCCGCCACGCCGACGCCGAAGCCAATCAGCGCCATCAGCGGCAGGACGGCGAGCGTCGGCGACAGCCCGGAGGCGAGCAGCAAGGCCATCGCCGCCGACACCGCCAGCGCGGGCGCGATGACAAAGTCGCTGTCGTCGAAGCGAACGCCGACGAAGCCGCCGACCAGCATGCCAAACGTGCTGCCCAGCAGATAGGCGGTCAGGCCGATGCTGGCGACCGGCAGCGCGAGCGCGTAGACGTTGTGCAGGATCGCCTGCCCGTAGTTCTGCAGCACGCCGAAGGCGCCGGTGGTGATGAGGAAGAAGACAAAGCACAGCCAGACCGCGCCGCTGCGCAGGAAGGCGAACGCCCCGGCGGCACGCCTCGCGCCGTCGCCCTCCGGCATGCCGACGACAACCGCCGCCTGCTCGGCCAGCGCGCGGCGGC
>JBHJND010000087.1:0-3107 GCA_048497655.1 Caballeronia novacaledonica | reverse complement strand
CCTGCGCCGAGCCGAAAGCGCTTTGCCAACCCCGGAAAAGGACACCCGACATGACTCGCTCGCTCGTTGCTGCCTCCCTGATGGTTCTCGCGCTCGCCGCCTGCGGCAAGAAAGAAGCGCCTCCGGCCGCCCCGGCCCCTGCCCCGGCGCCTGCTGCCGCGCCGGCGCCCGCTCCCGCGCCTGCCCCGGCCGCCGAGGAGAAGAAGGAGGCTGCGCCTGCAGCCGCTCCGGCCCCCGCCGCCGAGCCGAAGAAGGAAGAAGAGGCCAAGAAGTAATTTCCCGGGGCAGCCGCCCTCGGGCGGCTGCACTGCGAAGAAAGGGCCGGCCTGTCCGGCCCTTTTTTCGTCTTCCAGGCGGGCCGGCGTCAGCAGCGCTGCCAGGCCAGGCCGCAGTCCTGGTCGGCCACCAGCACGTCCTGCGCAGCGCAGCCGAGTACGTCGGCCAGTGCCTCCTGAGCGAGATGCGGCTGGTTGTTGCGCCGGCTCAGGTGGCCGGCGGCGACCAGCCCGAGCCGGCGGCGATCGAGCCGACCGAGCAGCGACGCCGCCTGGGCGTTGGACAGGTGACCGTGGTCGCCGAGGATGCGCGCCTTGAGGAACGGCGGATACGCCGAGGCGCGCAGCATCCCGACGTCGTGGTTGCACTCCAGCAGCAACGCCTCGACGCCGGCCAGCGCGTTGATCACGTCCTCGCCCGGCGCGCCGACATCGGTGAGCACGCCGAGCCGGCGCTCGCCGTCGCCGAACACGTACTGCAGCGGCTCCGCCGCATCGTGCGCGACCGGGAACGGCATCAGCCGGAGCGCGCCGATGGCGACGATCTCGCCGGCGACCACCTCCCTGAAGGTCGTCTCGAGCGAGGCCGCGCGCGCCGTGCCGCTGGAGCAGTAGACCGGCAGCCCGCTGTGGCGCAGCAACGCGCGCACGCCGCCGACGTGGTCGCTGTGCTCGTGCGTCAGCACGACGGCGTCGAGGTCGTCGATGCCGAGGCCGGCGCGGGCCAGCCGCAGCCGCAGCTGGCGGCCGTTGAAGCCGTTGTCGAGAAGGACGCGCGTCGTGGCAAGGCCGTCGCCGGCCTCGACCACCGTCGCGTTGCCCTCGCTGCCGGAGCCGAGGCAGCAGAAACGCAGCATCCGCGTCTGCCGGGTGGCGGTCAGCGAAGCTGATCGTTGATCTGCGCCAGGATCTTGCCCGACGTCGGACTGCTGTCCGGCTTGCCTTCGCGGTCCTGCACCGTGACGACGGTGCGCTCGCCGACTGCGGCGACCAGCACCCGGAACTGCTGTGCCTCGACCTTCGCGTCGCGGCCGAAGATCCTCGACAGGAAGCCCTGGTTGTCGCGCTGCTTCTGCTCGATCTCCGGATCGAGGTAGCGGACGAAGTACAGGCCGCGCGCGCGGTCGCGATCCTCGACCGTGAAGCCGCCGCGGTCGAGCGCCAGGCCGACGCGGCGCCAGGCGCGGTCGAACGGCTCGTTGATGCTGACCCGCGCCGGGTTCGAGGCATCGGCCGGCAGCAGGCGGGCGATGTCCGGCACCGTCGCGATGGGCACGCCGCCGACCGCCGCTGCGCCGGCGCCCGCTGCGGTCGCCTGTGCAGGCAGCGGCGCGAAGCGCTGCGCGAGGCGCTGCAGCAGTTCGACCTCGAGTTCGGGGTCCGGCGGCCGCGGCTGCCACTTGGTGGAGTCCTGCGCCTGCGAGGTGAACACCTCGACCATGCCGCGGTGGCTGACGAAGACCTCCGACGTGTTGGCGGCGGTCCGCTCGACCCGGAAACGGAACTTGTCCATTTCGCCGGTCGAGTAAACCTGCCCGAGGAAGCGGCCGAGCAGGCCGCGGATCATCGACTGCGGCAGGTTGGCGCGGTTCTCCGCCCAGGCCGTCTCGACAATGCCGGTCTTCGCGTCCTCACGCTCGATCTGCAGGCCGATGGTCGGTAGGAACTCCCTGACCACGTTGTAGGCCTGCTCCGGCGGCACGTCGACGGCGAGCCAGCGCTGGGTGCCCTCGCGTTCGATGCGGGCATTCGGCACGATCGGGGCGACGGCCAGCACCGTGCCGCCGCGCGGCTGGCCGCGGCTCGCCGCCGCGGCGGCCGCACTCGCCGTCACGCTGGTGGTTGCGCCGGCGCGGTCCGGCACCGTGAAGCGGTCGTCGCGCGGCAGCTGCGTCAGGTCGGGCGGGATCTCCAGCGTGCGCGGCGCCGGCGCGCTCTGGTATTCGATCCTGTCGGGCGACAGGTTCGCCGTGCTGCAGCCGGCGACCAGGCCGGCAAGGGCGAGCGCTGCCACGGCGACGAAGGACTTGGTCGACATCTCGTGGCCCACTACAGCAGACCGAGCTCGCGCAGCGCGGACTCGACCACCGGCCGGTTCGCCTCCGCCAGCGGCACCATCGGCAGACGGATGCCGCCGCCGATGCGGCCCAGCCGGGCCAGCGCCCACTTGACCGGGATCGGATTGGGCTCGACGAACAGCTTCAGGTGCAGCGGCAGCAGGCGGTTGTTCAGCGCCCGCGCGCCGGACAGGTCGCCGGCCAGCGCCGCCTTGCACAGCTCGGCCATCAGCCGCGGCGCAATGTTGGCCGTCACCGAGATGACGCCGTGGCCACCGAGCAACATCAGGGCGAGCGCCGTGTCGTCGTTGCCGCTGTAGACGGCGAAAGGCTTGGGCGCGCGCTTGAGCAGGTCGGAGGCGCGGGCCAGGTCGCCAGTGGCGTCCTTGATGCCGACGATCCCCGGCACCTGCGTCAGCCGCAGCGTGGTCTCGGTCGACAGGTCGGCCACCGTGCGGCCCGGCACGTTGTAAAGGATGATCGGCAGGTCGACCGACTCGGCCACCTTGCGGAAGTGCTGGTACAGCCCTTCCTGCGTCGGCTTGTTGTAGTACGGCACGACCTGCAGCGAGGCGTCGGCGCCGACCCCCTTCGCATAGGCGGTCAGCTCGATCGCCTCGGCGGTCGAGTTGCCGCCGGTGCCGGCGATGACCGGCACGCGCCCGCGCACCGTCTCGACCGCGACGCGGATCAGCTCGCAGTGCTCCTCATGGTCGACCGTCGGCGACTCGTCGGTGGTGCCGACCGAGACGATGCCGTTGGTGCCTTCGGCGAT
>JBHJND010000086.1:0-3821 GCA_048497655.1 Caballeronia novacaledonica | reverse complement strand
GGCACGCGGCCCGACCCGAAGAGGCGCCTGGAATTCGGCCTGAACCTGGGCGCGCTCGACGCGCGCGGCGAGCGCGGCGCGCTGATCGTCGATCAGGACTTCCTGACCCGCCTGCCCGCCAACCCGTTCTTCGCCTACCTGATCGCGCGGGTCGAGGAGGGGATCGAGAAGCTGCCGACCGCCAGCGGCCAGCAGATCGCCGCGACGCCGCCCACCGGCCTGCCGGTGCGCCTCGAGGCGCTGCTGTCGACGTTCGCGCCGGCCGACGCCGATGCGCAGCCGTTCGCCGGGCCGTGACGCGTTAGCGCGCGCTGGTCGCCGCCGGCGCGCCGACGGCGGCCGTGGCGGCGCGCCACTTCCCCGAGGAGTCGCACCTTGAGCAAGCGCATCGCCTTCATCGTCGCGGTCACGCTCGTCACCGTCGCCGCGGCCTTCCTGCTGCCGGCGATGCCGCAGCCGCCCGACTACCATGAATTCGCCGACCAGCGCGGCGCCCTGGGGATCGACAACTTCCTCGACGTCGTCTCGAACGCCGCCTTCCTGCTCGCCGGCATTGCCGGCCTGGTGGTGGTGCTGTCGGGCCGCGCGCGTTTCGAGTTCCCAGCCGAGCGCTGGCCGTGGCTGGTTTTCTTCGTCGGCATCCTGCTGACGGCGGCCGGCTCTTCCTACTATCACCTGGAGCCGAACAACGAGACCCTGTTCTGGGACCGGCTGCCGATGACGATCGCCTTCATGGGGCTGGTGTCGAGCCAGATCGTCGACCGGATCAGCGTCCGGACCGGGCTGGCCCTGCTGGGCCCGATGCTGCTGGTGGGCATGGCCTCGGTGGTCTACTGGATCGCCACCGAGCGCGCCGGCGCCGGCAACGTGCTGCCCTACGCCCTGCTGCAGGCCTACGCGGTGTTCATCCTGCTGCTGATGGCGGTGCTGCACCCGTCGCGCTACACGCGGGCAAGCGACCTGTACTTTATCTTCGGCTGGTACGTGCTCGCTAAGCTGCTGGAGCTCTTCGACGGCTTGGTTCTGGCGCACAGCCACGTCGTCAGCGGCCACACGCTCAAGCACCTCGCCGCGGCCGCGGCGGGCTTCGTCGTCTGCTACATGCTGACGCACCGGACGCTGGTTCCGGCCGCGCCGACGCCCCGGTGACCGCCATGGGCGCCCGCGCGGCAGCGATCGGACGGACGGGCGCGGCGGTGGGGCTGCTGCTGCTCGCCGTCGCGCTGCTCGCCGGCTGCCAGACGCCGGTACGGCTGATGCCGACGCCGGTGGTCTTCCAGACCGGCGACGTCGATCCTTTCGAGCAGGCCGGCTACGAGGCACAGGGCACCCAGGTGCCGGTGCTGTTCGCGACCAACCGGGGCGCGGTGATCGAGTGGCCCGAGTTGATCCTCACCGTCTTTCCCGGCACGACGCTTCGCATGGGCGTGGCCGACGTGCGCATCGGCGACGGCACGCTGGACTGGGAGACCCTTCATCGGCTGTCGACCAGCGACGATCGGGCCGGGCGCCCGATCGTCCAACTGGCCCGGCTCGAGCAGATGGCAAAGCTCGCCCCGGGGGCCGGCGCGCAGGACGCGCCCGATGTGCGGGACTTCTTCGCGCTGGTCGACAAGGCGATCGCCGCCAGCCCGAATTCGCAGCTGCTGGTGTACGTGCACGGCTCCAACAACACCGTGCCGAGGGCGGCTGCGCAGGCGGCGCAGTTGCGCCACTTCACCGGCCGCCGCCTGGTGGTGCTGTCGCTGATGTGGCCGTCGGCGGGATCGCTGCTGCGCTACTTCACCGACGTCTACAACGCCGCCGCCAGCGTCGAGCCCTTCGCGCGGCTGATCGAACTGCTGGCCGCCCACACGCGCGCCTCCAGCATCGACGTGCTCGCCTACAGCGCCGGGGCCCAGGTGGCGAGCCCGGGCCTGGCGATGCTCGGCGCGGTAAAGGCCGGAGAATCGCGAGACGAGCTGCGCCGGCGGCTGCGGCTGGGGCAGGTCTACTTCGCCGCCCCGGACATCGACACGCGCCGCTTCGTCGACGAGCTCGGCGGGTACATCGACCTCGCCGAGAGGGTGACGGTTGCCGCCAACCTCAACGACTCGGTGCTGCGCTTGGCAGCCCTGGTGCACCGCGCCTCGCGCGCCGGCCGGCCGGACCCGACGGAACTCGACGCCGGGCAGTCGGACTTCCTGATCGAGGCTTCGCAGCGGCTGGGCTTCGACCTGATCAAGGTCGATCCGAACGACATCCCCGGCCTGCCTCCGCGTTCGCATGCCTTCTGGTACGACGATCCCTGGGTCAGCGGCGACCTGCTCGGCCTGCTGCTGCTGCGGGCAGATCCGCAGCAGCGCGGCCTGGTGGCGCAGACGGGCGCGCGCGGGGCGCGCTACTGGACTTTCCCCGCCGACTTCGACCAGCGCGTGGCGCGCCTGTTCGCCGACGCGCGGCCGGGCGCCGGCCGCTAGCCTGCCGGCGAGCGGTCCTGCACGGCTCCCGGCGCGGCGCTCGCCGGCATGTCCGGACGGGCGTCCGCCGACACATTGCCCGACGCACCGCGCAGGCGCACGTCGCGCTGCGGCAGCGGCACCTCGATGCCGGCCTCGGCCAGCCCGTCGCGAATGCGCATCGCGAGTTCGCTGCGCAGCTGCACCCAGTCGGCGCGGTCGGTGCTCCAGGCGCGCACGCTGAAGTCGAGTGCGCCGGCAGTCAGGCCGGTCATGATCGCCTGCGGTGCGGGCGAGAACGACACCCCGTCGATCGAGCGCGCGATGCCCTCCAGCAGTTCGATCGTGCGCCGCGGGTCGGCGCCATAGACGGTGCTCAGCTCGACGCTGAAGCGCCGGCGCGTTCCGGTGAGCGTCCAGTTGACCAGCTTGTCGGCCAGCAGCATGCCGTTGGGCACGACCACGTCGGCGCCGTCGAAGGTGGTGACGGTGGTCGCGCGCAGGCCGATCTCCCTCACCTGGCCGACCATGCCCGCCACCTCGACCGTGTCGCCGCGCTGGATCGGCCGCTCGAACATCAGGATCATGCCGGCGACGAAATTGCGCACCACGTCCTGCAGGCCGAAGCCGATGCCCACGCCGAGCGCGCCGAACACCAGCGTCAGCTGGCCGACCTGGAAGCCGGCCGCGGCGAGCGCGGCCAGCAGCCCGATGAACAGGATGACGTAGTAGCTGAGCGAGGAGACGCTGTTGCCGACGCCGCGCGGCAGCGACAGCGTGGGCAGGACGTCCTCGGCCAGCACCTGGCGGATCAGCCGGGCCAGCCAGAACGCGGCCCAGGTCGCCAGCGCGAAGGACACCAGGCTGCCGAGAGTCAGCGACAGTTCGCCCAGCTTGAACTCGTGCGTGAGCACGGTCCTCACGAACGACGACACCGGGCGATAGATGCGGAACGACTGCAGGGTGAACAGCAGCCAGGTGACGACGAGCGCGGCGCGCCCGACGTTGACGGCGGCGGGCGCCAGCGAGGCGGCGTAGCGCGCCGACAGCCGCGCCACCGTCGGCCCGGCCAGCAGCACCTGGAACAGCGCCAGCGCGACGCGGCTGCCCGCGTACAGCGCCAGCGCCGCGAAGCTGCTGGTCAGCGTCGCGGTCACCAGCATGGCCGACAACAACACGTTGCCCAGCACGTTGGCGACGGCGGCCACGGCGAGCACGGCGCAGGCGACCCAGGCGACCAGCTTCCAGCCGCCGGCCTGCAGGCGATGCCCGCCGGCGTCGGCGTCGGCACCGGCGCCGCGGCGCGCGCGCAGCACATGCCAGGCCAGCGTCGCCATCATCAACAGGCTGAGCGCCAGCAGCAGCAGCCGGTAAAGCAGCGGG
>JBHJND010000085.1:0-3484 GCA_048497655.1 Caballeronia novacaledonica | reverse complement strand
CCCTTCGAAGGCGTCTTCGAAGCGGTGCTCGGCGCCGAGGTGGCCGAGCGGCTCGGCTACCGGCTCGGCGAGCAGATCGCGCTGGCGCACGGCAGCGGCGAAGGCCCGACGGCCGAGCACAGCGACCGGCCGTTCGTCGTCGTCGGCATCCTCGGGCGCACCGGCACGCCGGTCGACCGCAGCGTGCACGTCAGCCTGCAGAGCATGCAGGCGCTGCACCTGGACTGGGCCGGCGGCGCGCCGATCCCCGGCCTCGCGATCCCGGCGCCGATGCTGCGCAAGTTCGACCTGACGCCGAAGAGCGTGACCGCCGTCTTCGTCGGCCTGGAGAACCGCGCCGCGGTGTTCGGCCTGCAGCGCGCGGTCAACGGCCACGGCGGCGAGGCGCTGATGGGCGTGCTGCCCGGTGTCGCGCTCGACGAACTCTGGCAGCTGGTGGCGGTCGCCGAGCGCTATGCGCAACTGGTGTCGCTGCTGGTGGTCGCGGTCGGGCTGACCGGGCTGGTCGCGGTGATCCTGGCCGGACTGAACGAGCGGCGGCGCGAGCTGGCGATCCTGCGCTCCGTCGGCGCCCGCCCGCTCGACATCTTCGCCCTGCTGGCGCTGGAGGGCGGCACGCTGGCGCTGGCAGGCAGCGTGCTGGGCGCGGCCCTGGTGTGGGTACTGGTGCTGATGCTCGGACCCTGGCTGCAGGCGAACTACGGCCTGACCCTGTCGAGCGGCCCGCCGGGTGCCGCCGAATGGCGCCTGCTTGCCGGCATCATTGCGGTCGGCGTGGCGGCCGGCCTGCTTCCCGGCTGGCGCGCCTACCGCCTGTCGCTTGCCGACGGCATGACGCCGCGACTCTGAAGCTGCGAGGAAACGATGGTTCGAACTGCCCTTCTCATCGCCCTGCTGGCCGCCGCGGCGGCGCTGCCCGCCGCCGCGCAGACCGGCGGCCGCGGCACCGCGAACCCGCCCCAGTATCAGGTCGGCGACCGCCTCGAGGCAGCCAAGGCCGACAAGGCGGCGCCGAAGGACGCCGGCCGCTACCGCGAGGTCAAGTGGGACGAGCTGATATCGCCGTCGTGGAACCCGGAGGCGATCATCAAGTCGATGAACCTGGGCTTGATGATGGACGGCGACCCGCGGGCCAACGCCGCGCTGGAGAAGCTGCGCCAGGAGTGGGACAACGCCCCCGGCAACCCGGCGCTGGACGGCGCCGAGGTGCGGCTCGCCGGCTTCGTGGTGCCGCTGGAGCGTGAAGGCAACGCGCTGCGCGAGTTCCTGCTGGTGCCCTACTTCGGCGCCTGCATCCACGTGCCGCCGCCGCCGGCCAACCAGATCGTGCACGTCGTCTCGCCGAAGCCCGTGCCGAACGCGGCGACCATGGACGCCGTTTGGGTGAGCGGCAAGCTGGCACTGTCCGCCACCGCCACCGCGATGGGCCGCTCCAGCTATCGGCTGACCGCCACCACGGTCGAGGCCTACCGGAAGCCCTGACGACCCGACGCGGTAATTCGCTGCGGGTCCGACTCGATCAAATGCCGTGCGCGCGCCGTGCCTAAACTTGCCCGGGATACAAGGACCAACCCCGCCAGACAGGAGACCACGATGAAGGCACGCGTTCGCTTCAGCACCATTCTCGCCGCCGCCGCACTTGCCGCCGCTGCCGGCGCCCAGGCGCAGGACCGCGGCACCTTTGCGGTGCGCCACCTGCTGCCGGAGACGGCCATGAAGGCGACGCGGGCGGCGCTGGAGGACTGCCGCAAGCGCGGCTACCAGGTCTCGGTGGCGGTGGTCGACCGCAGCGGCGTGGCGCAGGCCTTGCTGCGCGACCGCTTCGCCGGCCCGCACACGCCCGGCACGGCAATCGGCAAGGGCTGGACGGCAATCAGCTTCCGTACCAATACGCTCGAGTTCGCTGCCGAGACGCAGGCCGGCAAGGGGTCGTCGGGCATCCGCCAGCTGCCGAACGTGGTTGCCGTCGGCGGCGGCGTGCTGATCGAGGCCGGCGGCTCGATCGTCGGCGCGATCGGTGTCTCCGGCGCGCCGACCGGCGAGGCCGACGAGCAGTGCGCCAGGGCCGGCATCGCGGCGATCCGCGACGACATCGAGCTCTGAGCATCCGCCGCAACGGCGGGCGGCGCGCGCGGCCGGCGCGCCGCGGATACACGTCCCGGCATGGTACGCGCGGCGGCGTGCAGGTGTTCCGCACCGACTGCGGCCCCCGGCCGACCGCCGAGATGCGTCTCGCGCTGAAGGCGGACAAGGCGATGTGCGTCTGCGGCGGCAAGGTCGAGACCGCGCAGCCCGACGTCGACGCCGACTACGTGATGAGCGCCACCACCGCCCGCTGGGTCGAGATGGGCCGCGGCGACTACGGTCCGATGAAGGCGATGATGTTCGGCCGCCTCGAGTTCAGCGGCCCGAAGATGGAAGCCATGGGCAACATGGGCCCGTTCGAGAACTTCCTGCTGCTGGTCGGCAAGGTGCCGGGCGGCACGCAGGCCTGCCCGGCGATGTGATTGTCGCCTTCATCGCTCGAACGGGCTCGCGGCCCCGAGTCGGATCCGACGGACCGCGTCGGTTTGTCGCTAACTTACTGCTGCTTTGGCCTAACCCGAGTTGGACGGCGTTCGCGCCCGCACCATGCGCTTCGATGGCACCCTGAAGTCCTGGAACGACGAGCGCGGCTTTGGCTTCATCGACCCCAGGCACGGCGACGAGGAGATCTTCGTTCACATCAAGGCGTTTTCGAAACGCAGTGGACGACCTGCCAATTGGGACGCTCTCAGCCTGTTGGCGATCCCGGTCCTGATCGCCGTCTATGTCGGCGCGTCGATCTCTTGGACGGTGTCTCCGCTATGGGCGGCGGCCTATTTCATCGCCAGTATCGTCACGTTCTTCGCTTACGCGTTCGACAAGACGGCTGCAGTCAGGGGTAACTGGCGTACACAGGAGGGCACGTTGCTTGGACTGGGTCTTCTGTGCGGCTGGCCTGGTGCGCTACTCGCTCAGAAGGGGCTGCGACACAAGTCGAGCAAGCAATCGTTCAGAAGCGCATTCTGGATCACGGTCCTGCTCAACCTCCTGGCATTCATCGCGCTGAACTCTCCGCAACTGAAGCAGTTGATCAGGTGATTCACCGGGTTCTGGCTCGCCCTGTCGCGTCAGACCTCACGCAGGACCTCCTTGGCCTCGAGCGAGGCCTTCTGTCCGACGAGTTAGCCCTCGTTCCAGGGCGCGTGGGTGTGCGGATGCTTCGCGTATCCCGTGATGGACCTGCATGCGCTGAGCCGGCCGGCCAGGATTCGCCGACCAGGCGCGCAGGGTCAAGGCGTGATGCCTGGCCCTGGCGCGGTCCATCTTCGACTTGCCGCTGTCTGCTAACGGGGGCCGGTTACGGCCGGCTCTGAACGGCCATCGGCTGACAGGCGAGGGCGAAGGCAGCGCGGCGGGAGCACGCTGTCTGCAGCCGTTCGACTGCCGTGAACGACGGGCA
>JBHJND010000084.1:0-2447 GCA_048497655.1 Caballeronia novacaledonica | reverse complement strand
CCGCCCGAGATGGTGCCGTCGGCGAACAGCTCGTCGATCTGCCGCGAGGTCAGCCCGGTCAGCAGCCTGCCGTTCCTGTCCAGCACGCCCGGCGTGTTGGTCAGCATCACCAGCTTCTCGGCCTTCAGCACCTCGGCGACCTTGCCGGCGACGACGTCGGCGTTGATGTTGTAGGTCGCGCCGTCGGCGCCGAAGCCGATCGGCGAGATCACCGGGATGAAGGCGTCGTCCTGCAGCGCCCGGACCACCGCCGGGTTGATCGCCTCGATCTCGCCGACCTGGCCGATGTCGTGGCTCTTGGTCGGGTCGTCCTTGTCCGGCATGCGCAGCTTGCGGGCGCGGATCAGCGCACCGTCCTTGCCGGTCAGCCCGACCGCCTGGCCGCCGAAGCCGTTGATCATCGTCACCAGCTCGCCCTGCACCTCGCCGGCCAGCACCCATTCGACGACTTCCATGGTCTCGGCGTCGGTCACCCGCATGCCCTGGATGAACTGCGACTTCTTGCCGACCCGCTCGAGCGCCTCGTCGATCTGCGGCCCGCCGCCGTGCACCACCACCGGATTCATGCCGACCAGCTTCAGCAGCACCACGTCGTGGGTGAAGCTCTCCTTCAGCTGCTGGTCGATCATCGCGTTGCCGCCGTACTTGACCACGATGGTCTTGCCGTGGAAGCGGCGGATGTAGGGCAGGGCCTCGGACAGGATGTCGGCCTTGATCTCCGGCGTGATCTGCGAGCGATCCATGGACGGTTTCTTTCGTCGACTCCTGCGGGGAGGCGCAGTCTAGCAAGCGCCCCTCGCGCGCCGCCGTGCCGGCACCATCGCGGCCGACGTCGGTCTAATATTCACGACCTTGCGGAGACCAAGCCATGGCCCGGGAATTCGAGATCAGCGGCATGCACTGCGGCGGTTGCGTCAACCGGGTCGCCAAAGCGCTGCGGGCGCTCGATGCGGAGGTCGCCGTCACGCTCGAGCCGCCGCGCGCGCAGTTTGCCGATGCGCAGGTCTCGGTGGATGAGGTCAACGCCGCGCTGGCGAAGATCGGCGATTACCGCGCCAGCGAGGCGGCGTAGCGCCGCGCTCGCCGGCGGCCTGCCCGCCTACAGCACGTAGCGGGCCAGGTCCTCGTTGCGCGACAGGTCGGCCAGCCGCGCCTCGACATAGGCGGCGTCGACGCGGATCTCGCGCCGCTGGCCGCTGCCGGCGTCGAAGGAGATCTCCTCCAGCAGCCGCTCCATCACCGTGTACAGGCGGCGCGCGCCGATGTTCTCGGTCTTCTCGTTGACCGAGTAGGCGATCTCGGCCAGCCGGGTGACGCCCTCCGCGGTGAAGCTCAGCGCCACCTCGTCGGTGGCGAGCAGCGCCTCGTACTGCCGCGTCAGGCAGGCGTCGGTGCCGGTCAGGATGCGCTCGAAGTCCTGCGCCGACAGCGAGCCGAGCTCGACGCGGATCGGGAACCGCCCCTGCAGTTCGGGGATCAGGTCCGACGGTTTGGCGTAGTGGAAAGCGCCGGAGGCGATGAACAGGATGTGGTCGGTCTTCACCATGCCGTACTTGGTGTTGACGGTGGTGCCCTCCACCAGCGGCAGCAGGTCGCGCTGCACGCCCTGGCGGGAGACGTCGGCACCGGCGACCTCCGAGCGGGCGGCGATCTTGTCGATCTCGTCGAGAAAGACGATGCCGTTGTTCTCGACGCTGGCCAGCGCGCGGCCCTTCAGCTCCTCTTCGTTGACCAGCTTCGCCGCCTCCTCGTCGACCAGCAGCTTGAACGCCTCGCGCACGCGCAGTCGGCGGCTGCGTCGCCGGCCCTGGCCGACGCTGGCGAACATAGACTGGATCTGCTGCGTCAGCTCCTCCATCCCGGGCGGCGCCATCACTTCCATCTGCGGTGCCGGCTGGGCGAGGTCGATCTCGATCTCGGTGTCGTCGAGGCTGCCTTCGCGCAGCTTCTTGCGGAACTTCTGCCGCGCCGTGCCTACGTCGTCGCGCCGCGGCTCGCCGGCCGGCGGCGGCACCAGCACGTCGAGGATGCGGTCCTCGGCGGCATCCTCGGCGCGGGCCCGCTGCTTCTTCATCTCGGCTTCGCGCGTGAGCTTCACCGCGATGTCGACCAGGTCACGGATGATCGAGTCGACGTCGCGGCCGACATAGCCGACCTCGGTGAACTTGGTCGCCTCGACCTTGATGAACGGCGCCTCCGCCAGCCGCGCCAGGCGGCGGGCGATCTCGGTCTTGCCGACGCCGGTCGGGCCGATCATCAGGATGTTCTTCGGCGTGATCTCCGAGCGCAGCGGCTCGGCCACCTGCTGGCGGCGCCAGCGGTTGCGCTGCGCGACGGCGACCGCGCGCTTCGCGCGGTCCTGGCCGACGATGTACTTGTTCAGTTCGTGGACGATTTCGCGGGGGGTCATCATGACGTCACTCACTTCGCGTGTACGCGACCCTTCG
>JBHJND010000083.1:0-3940 GCA_048497655.1 Caballeronia novacaledonica | reverse complement strand
GTCTAGATGCCGAGGCTATCGAAGCGCACCAAGGCGATCCGCGCCAAGGTCGAACTGAACAAGAGCTACCCGATCGACGCCGCGCTGTCGCTGATCAAGCAGACCGCAACCGCCAAGTTCGACGAGTCGGTCGACGTGGCGGTGGTGCTGGGCGTCGACGCCAAGAAGTCCGACCAGGCCGTGCGCGGCTCGGTGGTCCTGCCCGAAGGCACCGGCAAGACGGTTCGCGTCGCGGTCTTCACGCAGGGTGCGAAGGCCGACGAGGCCAGGGCTGCGGGCGCCGACGTGGTCGGCTTCGACGACCTGGCGGCGAAGGTCAAGGAAGGGTTCATGGACTTCGATGTCGTGATCGCCTCGCCGGACGCGATGCGCGTGGTCGGGCAACTGGGCCAGATCCTCGGTCCGCGCGGCCTGATGCCGAATCCGAAGGTCGGCACGGTCGCCGCCGATGTCGCCGGGGCGGTGAAGAACGTCAAGGCCGGCCAGGTCCAGTTCCGCACCGACAAGGGCGGCATCGTCCACTGCACGATCGGCCGCGCCTCGTTCGACGCGGGCCGGCTGCGCGCCAATCTGTCGGCGCTGGTCGACGCGCTGAACAAGGCCAAGCCGGCATCGAGCAAGGGCGTGTTCGTGCGCAAGATCTCGCTGTCCTCGACGATGGGCATCGGTGTGCGCATCGATCAGGCCAGCCTTAACGCATAGCGAGAGGAATACGGGGTCCGGCGACGGCCGGACCCGGACAGGGCTTTGGGCGGCGCCGCCGGCAGCGGCGGCGCGGCTGTCAAAGACCGCTGGAAGAAGGCCCGGCCGGGACGTGCAGCGTACAGCGTGAAGCGTCCAGACCAGTGTCTTCGTTAATTCCCGGCAGTTCCGGCAAGCGCGCACGCTCGGCGCCAGACGCTTGACGATCGACGAACCGGATCCAGCGCAGACGGTGAACCCGAAGAGAGTTTTTGCGTTGTGCGCCCCGCAAGGGGCAAGCGGCTCAAGGGCGTCTCGATTGGTCGCCGGCTTTTGAACCGGTGCGAAAGCCGCAAGGCAAGCACCAATTGAGTAGATGGAGCCAGTACCGTGGGTATGAACCGGCAGCAGAAGGCGGCCAAGGTCGAGGAAGTCTCCGCGCTAGTGGCGGGGGCGCACACGATCATCGTGGCCGAATACCGTGGTCTGGATGTGGGCTCGGTCACCAAGTTGCGCAAGCAGGCGCGCAGCCAAGGTGTCCAGTTGCGGGTGCTCAAGAACACCCTGGCGCGTCGCGCCGTCAGCGGCACAGCATTCGCCGGTCTGTCCGACAAGCTCGTCGGGCCGCTGGTGTATGGCTTCTCCGCTGATCCGGTCGCCGCCGCCAAGGTCCTTGCCGCATTCGCGAAGGACAACGACAAGCTCGTGCTCAAAGGCGGCGCGATGCCCGACTTCGTCATGGACGAGGCGGGCGTCAAGTCGCTGGCAACGATGCCCAGCCGCGAGGAACTGCTCGCCAGGCTGATGGCAACGATGCAGGCGCCTATCGGTCAGTTCGTGCGTACCCTGAACGAGGTGCCCGCGCGCTTCGTCCGTACGCTGGCAGCCGTCCGCGACGCCAAGGAGCAGGTCGCAGCCTGAGCCCCATCCGGAACCGGAAATCACACGTTCACAACGCATCAGGAGCATTGCAATGTCACTTTCGAACACCGAAATCCTCGACGCGATCGCCGCCAAGTCGGTCCTCGAGGTGTCCGAACTGATCAAGATGATGGAAGAGAAGTTCGGCGTGTCCGCCGCCGCCGCCGCGGTGGCGGTGGCAGCGCCGGCAGCCGCGGCCGCGGCCGTGGTCGAGGAGCAGACCGAGTTCACGGTCGTGCTTGCCGAGACCGGCGCCAACAAGGTCAACGTCATCAAGGCGGTGCGCGAACTGACCGGCCTTGGCCTCAAGGAGGCGAAGGACCTGGTCGACGGCGCGCCCAAGCCCGTCAAGGAAGGCGTCAACAAGGCCGACGCCGAGGCCGCCAAGAAGAAACTGGAAGAGGCCGGCGCCAAGGTGCAGGTCAAGTAAGTGCGGTGCGGCGGCCGCGGCGAGGCCGTGGCCGCCACGAAGTCTTCGCAGGAAGGCTTCGATGTCCGCTTGGCGCCGTTGCCGGCCCGAGCGTGCATCAAAGTCTTCCCCTGATGAGCGGACAACTTGCGCGGCATTCAGCCACGCGGGGCGCATGCCCCGCGTGGCTGTCCGCGCCCCGGTTGCCCGCCTGTTGATTTCCTCCTGAACGGAGCGCCCATGCCGTACTCGTTCACCGAAAAGAAACGCATCCGCAAGAGCTTCGCCAAGCGGCCGGCGGTTCACGCCGTGCCCTTCCTGCTGGCGACCCAGCTCGAGTCCTACATGCAGTTCCTGCAGGCCGACGTGGCGCCGTCGCAGCGCAAGCCCGAGGGCCTGCAGGCGGCGTTCCTGTCGATCTTCCCGATCTCCAGCCACAACGGCATGGCGCGGCTGGAATTCGGCGGCTTCAACCTCGGCGACCCGCCGTTCGACGTCAAAGAGTGCCAGCAGCGGGGGCTGACCTTCGCCTCGCCGCTGCGCGCCAGGGTGCGGCTGGTGATCATGGACCGCGAGGCGTCGAAGCCGACGGTCAAGGAAGTCAAGGAGCAGGAGGTGTACATGGGCGAGATCCCGCTCATGACCACCACCGGCTCGTTCGTCATCAACGGCACCGAGCGGGTGATCGTCTCCCAGCTGCACCGCTCGCCGGGCGTGTTCTTCGAGCACGACCGCGGCAAGACGCACTCGAGCGGCAAGCTGCTGTTCTCGGCGCGGGTGATCCCCTACCGCGGCTCGTGGCTCGACTTCGAGTTCGACCCGAAGGACATCGTCTACTTCCGCGTCGACCGCCGCCGCAAAATGCCGGCGACCATCCTGCTGAAGGCCATCGGCCTGGCGCCGGAGCAGATCCTGGCGCACTTCTTCACCTTCGACACCTTCACGCTGTCGGCCAGCGGCGGTGCGCAGATGGAGCTGGTCGCCGAGCGGCTGCGCGGCGAGACGGCGCGCTTCGACATCGTCGACCGGACGGGCAAGGTGATCGTCGCCCGCGACAAGCGGATCAACGCCAAGCACATCCGCGACATGGAAGCGGCCGGCATGAAGCGCATCGAGGTGCCGGACGACTACCTGGTCGGCCGCGTGCTGGCAGCCAGCGTGATCGACGGCGAAACCGGCGAGGTTCTCGCCAGCGCCAATGACGAGCTGACCGAGGAGCTGCTCGGCAAGCTGCGTACCGCCGGGGTCAAGGAGATCCGCACCATCTACACCAACGACCTCGACCAGGGGCCGTTCATCTCCAACACGCTGCGCGTCGACGAGACGGTCGACCAGCTCGGCGCGCGCATCGCCATCTACCGGATGATGCGGCCGGGCGAGCCGCCCACCGAGGAGGCGGTCGAGACCCTGTTCCGACGCCTGTTCTTCGACGACGAGACCTACGACCTGTCGCGAGTCGGCCGGATGAAGGTCAACAGCCGCTTCGGCCGCGCCGACATCGTCGGCCCGATGGTGCTCACCCACGAGGACATCATCGACACGATGAAGGTTCTGGTCGAGCTGCGCAACGGCCGCGGCGAGATCGACGACATCGACCACCTCGGCAACCGCCGCGTGCGCTGCGTCGGCGAACTGGCGGAGAACCAGTTCCGCGCCGGGCTGGTGCGCGTCGAGCGCGCGGTGCGCGAGCGCCTTGGCCAGGCCGAGACCGAGAACCTGATGCCGCACGACCTGATCAACTCCAAGCCGATCAGCGCCTCGATCCGCGAGTTCTTCGGCAGCTCGCAGCTGTCGCAGTTCATGGACCAGACCAATCCGCTGTCGGAGATCACGCACAAGCGGCGGGTCTCGGCCCTCGGCCCCGGCGGCCTGACGCGCGAGCGGGCCGGCTTCGAGGTGCGCGACGTGCACCCGACGCACTACGGCCGG
>JBHJND010000082.1:0-4702 GCA_048497655.1 Caballeronia novacaledonica | reverse complement strand
TGCGTTCGACCGGCTCGACATCGACGAAGCCGAGCCTGCCGCGGGCACCGCTGGCGAGGTAATCGGCCGCCAGCGCCCCGCTCGCCTCGGCGGGCGCGACGCCTCGCGCTAGCAGATGGGCGTGCAACTGCTCGTAAAGGCGCTCGACGGCGATCTCGTGCGTCTTGCCGGTGGCCGCGAACAGCGCATCGGCGAAGGCGAGGAAATTGGCGAACGGCGATCCGCCGAGCAGCAGCGGCAGGGCGCGCGCAAAGCGCCCCGAGTTGGCGAACAGGTCCCAGTAGCGGGCAAAGCGCGCCAGCTGCTGCATCGTCGCGAAATCGATCCGGTCGGTGGCCAGCACGTTGTACGGCGGCTGCGGGTTGAAGCGCAGGTCGAACGCCGCGGCGTGGCGGGCGATGGGCGCGCCGCGCAGGCGCTTCAGAATGCCGAGCTGGATCTCGTGCGGCCGCAGCGCGACCAGCCGGTCGAAGCCGCGCGCGAAGCTCGCCAGGTCCTCGCCCGGCAGGCCGGCGATCAGATCGACATGCAGGTGCGCGTTCGACTGCTCGCGCAGCCAGCGCAGGTTGGCCTCGGCAGCGGCGTTGTCCTGCCGGCGCGAGATCAGCCGCTGCACCTCCTCGTTGAAGGTCTGGATGCCGATCTCAAGCTGCAGGGCGCCCGGCGGGAAGCGGGCGATCTCCTCCATCAGCCGCCGCGGCAGCTGGTCGGGAATCAGCTCGAAGTGCGCGAACGGCGGATCGGCGGGGTCGGCCGCGAGGCGATCGAGGAAGAAGCGCAGGATCGCCAGCGAGGCATCGACCTTCAGGTTGAAGGTGCGGTCGACGAACTTGAACCGCCGCGCGCCGCGCTCGTGCAGCCGCGCCAGCTGCTGCAGGAAGGCCTCGAGCGGGAACGGCCAGGCCGTCCGGTCGAGCGCGCTCAGGCAGAACTCGCACTTGAACGGACAGCCGCGCGAGGCCTCGACGTAGACGTTGCAGCTGCGCAGGTCCCGCTCGGTGAACTCCTCGTACGGCAGGGCGAGTTCCGCCAACGGCGGCTGCGCGCCGGCATGCACCTTCGCCGGCGGCGGCCGGCCGTCCAGGATCCGCCGCGCCAGTTCGGCGAACGTGACCTCGCCCCAGCCGGTGATCACGAAGTCGGCGACGGCGCAGATCGGCTGCGCCTCGACTTCGTGGCTGACCTCGGGACCGCCGAGGACAACCGCGACGTCCGGCGCCACCGCCTTGAGCAGGCCGACGATGCGCGCCGTCTCCTCGACATTCCAGATGTAGACGCCGAAGCCGACGATGCGGGGACGGCGCGCCAGGATCCGCTCGACCGCCTCCTCGGCCCGCACACCCAGCACGAACTCGACGATCTCGGCTTCGTCGCGCAGCGCGCCGAGATTGGCACGCAGGCAGCGCAGGCCGAGCGAGGCGTGCGCGTAGCGGGCGTTCAGCGTGGCGAGGACGATCGAAGGCATGCGGGCGATGCGTCGGCCTAATTCGCCGCCGCCACCAGCCCGTCAGCCGCCATCGCGCCGAGGATCACGTCGACGAAGGCGCGCGTCTCGCCGCCGACGTTGCCCGGCGCCGTGGTTCGCGTACGGGCGACCCACTCGAGGCGGTCGGCGTCGACCCGCACCAGCGCCGTCTGCGCGACGTACACGGGATAGGTCCGCACCTGCGCGTAGCCCGGCCAGGCCATGCCCCAGTAGGCGCCGTACCAGCCGCGATAGCCGACGAATCCGGGATAGCCCCAGGGGTCGGCGTACACGGCCTGCTCGACGTCGACACCGATCACCGCCGTCGACAGCAGGTAGCGGGCGCCGGCGGCGCGTGCCGCCTGCAGCAGCCGGTCCGGGCCTTCGCCGTCGAGCGCGCCCGGCACCACCTCGTAGCTGCGCGTCGCTCCGATGCCGCGCGCTGCCAGCTTGGCCGCCATGTCGTCCTCGTAGATCCGGCGCACGGTCTCGTCGCGCGCCACGCCGACCACCAGCACCGGGCCTTCGATGCGCTGGCCGGCCGTCCCGGGGTGCGACCAGGTGCCGTCGACCGTCGTCGCGGCGCAGGCGGCGAGGAGAAGAAGCAGCAGCAGCGGCCACGCCGCCGGGCGCCGGGGCAGTGAAGCAGACATGTCCGACCTCAAGGGCCTCCTGGTTCGCAGATGATACGTTTGCCTTCGGGTGGCGCCCGCCTTCGACGGAGCGGGCGCCGCATCCCCTCGACCTCCATCCAGTCACCGGGGGCTGTCCGATGAAGCTGAAGTTCCTTGGCGCGGCCGCAGAGGTGACCGGCTCGTGCCTGCTGGTCGAGTCCGACGGCGTCCGCTTCCTGGTCGACTGCGGCATGTTCCAGGGCGGCCGCGACGCCGCGCCGAAGAACCGCCGCGCCTACGTGCGCGAACTCGGCCCGCTGGACTTCGTGCTGCTGACCCACGCGCACATCGACCACTGCGGACTGCTGCCGCGCTTCGCCCTGCCGCGCCACGGCAGCGGCCTGCCGGCCATCTACTGCACCAAGCCGACCGCCGACCTGGTGCCGGTGATGCTCGCCGACAGCGCCTTCGTGCAGTCGCGCAGCGTGGCGCGCGCCGGGCGTCGCCGCGCCGCGGCGACCGAAACGCCCCTGTACACGGCCGACGACGTGCGGCGGCTGGCCACTCGGCTCGCCGCGGTGCCGTACGGGGTCGAGTTCCGGCCGCACCCGCTGGCTTCGGTGCGGCTGCTCAACGCCGGCCACATCGTCGGCGCGGCCTCCGCCGAGATCCGCCTCGTCGACGGCGGGCGGCGGCGGACGCTGCTCGTCTCGGGTGACCTCGGCGAGAACTCGGCGCTGCTGGTGCGCGACCGCGACCCGCCGCCGGCGGCCGACGTGCTGGTGGTCGAGTCGACCTACGGCGACCGCAACCACCGCTCGCTCGAGGACACCGAGAACGAACTGATCGAGGTCATGCACGAGGCGCTGCACGAGCGGCACGGCAACGTGGTGGTGCCGGCCTTCGCGCTCGGCCGGGCGCAGGAGTTCATCGTGCTGCTGTACCGGCTGGCGAGGGCCGGCCGCATCCGCGTGCCGCTGGTGTTCGTCGACTCGCCGCTGGCGCGGCAGGCGGCCGAAGTGACCTTCGCCCACCTCGACGCGATCGACGAGGAGGCGGCCGAGTTCCACTGCGCCGAGCGCGCGCGCAAGCTGCCGTTCACGCTGCGCTACACCGAAAGCGTCGAGGACTCGATGTTCCTGAATTCGATCCGCGGCGGCGCGGTGATCATTGCCGCCAGCGGCATGTGCGAGGCCGGAAGGGTCCGCCACCACCTGCGCCACAACCTGCCGCGGCGCGAGTGCGCGGTGATGTTCACCGGCTTCCAGGCGGCCGGAACGCTCGGCCGGCGGATCGTCGACGGCGCGCGCAGCGTGCAGCTGTTCGGCGAGACGGTGCCGGTGGCCGCCAGCGTGCACACGCTCGGCGGCCTGTCGGCGCACGCCGGCCAGGACTCGCTGATGGAGTGGCTGCGCGCGGTCCCGCGCAAGCCCCGCGCCGCCTTCATCAACCACGGCGAACCGCTGGCCGCGCATACGCTCAGCGCGCGGCTCGCCCGCGAGCTGAAGTGGTCGCCGACGATCGCCGAGGCCGAGATGGAGTACGAGGCGTGACCGTCGCGGCGCTCCGCGCATCCGGTCGCGGCCGCGCCGCCCCCTTGTAGAGTAGGGCTCCCCTGCCACCGACCCGCCGCGCATCTTCGTGCCAACCACCAACTCATCGCCTCCTGAGGCCACGGCGCCGAAGCTGCAGGCCCGCCGGATCGGCATCGACACCTGGCGCGAGAACGTCGTCTACCTGCGCCGCGACTGCCCGGTAGTTCGCGCCGAGGGCTTCCAGGCGCTGGCGAAGGTCGAGGTGGCGGCCGACGGCCGAACGATCCTCGCCGTGCTGAACGTGGTCGACGACACGCGGCTGCTCGGCGAGCGCGAACTCGGCCTGTCGGAGGAGTCGTGGAGCCAGCTGGCGGTGGCCGACGGCGCCGCGGTGACCGTCCGCCACGCCGAGCCGCCGCCTTCGATGTGGGCGCTGAAGCGCAAGATCGGCGGCGAGCGCCTCGGCGCCGCGGAGTTCGCGGCGATCGTGCGCGACATCGCCGCGCACCGCTACTCGAAGATCGAGCTGGCGGCCTTCGTGGTCGCCACCGACCAGTTCGCGCTCGACCGCGACGAGGTGCTGTACCTGACGCAGGCAATGGTCGACGTCGGCCAGCGGCTGGTCTGGCCGCAGTCGCAGCCGGTGGTCGACAAGCACTGCATCGGCGGCATCCCCGGCAACCGTACCTCGATGCTGATCGTGCCGATCGTCGCCGCGCACGGCATGCTGATCCCGAAGACCTCCAGCCGCGCCATCACCTCGCCGGCCGGCACCGCCGACACCATGGACGTGCTGGCCGAGGTCGAGCTGCCGTTCGAGCGGCTGCGCGAGATCGTCCGCAGCCACCACGGTTGCCTGGCCTGGGGCGGCCGCGCCGCCCTGTCGCCCGCCGACGACGTGCTGATCTCGGTCGAGCGGCCGCTGTCGATCGACGCGCCGGGCCAGTTGGTGGCCTCGATCCTGAGCAAGAAGATCGCCGCCGGCTCCACCCACCTGGTGCTCGACATCCCGCTCGGACCGACCGCCAAGGTCCGCTCGATGGTGCAGGCGCAGCGGCTGAAGAAGCTGTTCGAGTACGTCGCCCGCC
>JBHJND010000081.1:0-4416 GCA_048497655.1 Caballeronia novacaledonica | reverse complement strand
GAGCTGCAGCGCAAGGGCCAGTACGACAAGCTGGCCGAGATCCAGTACGGCCGGCTGCCGCAGCTGGAGGCGCAGCTGCACGCGGCCGAGAAGGGCGGCGGCAAGCAGGAGTTCAGGCTGCTGCGCAAGGAAGTCGGCGCCGAGGAGATCGCCGAGGTGGTCTCGCGCGCCACCGGCATCCCGGTGGCCAAGATGATGCAGGGCGAGCGCGAGAAGCTGCTGGCGATGGAGTCGAAGCTGCACTCGCGCGTGGTCGGCCAGGACGAGGCGGTGCGGCTGGTGGCCGACGCCATCCGCCGCTCGCGCGCCGGGCTGGCCGATCCCAACCGGCCGCTCGGCTCGTTCCTGTTCCTCGGCCCCACCGGCGTCGGCAAGACCGAGCTGTGCAAGGCGCTGGCCGAGTTCCTGTTCGACAGCGAGGAGCACCTCGTCCGCGTCGACATGAGCGAGTACATGGAGAAGCACTCGGTGGCGCGGCTGATCGGCGCGCCGCCGGGCTACGTCGGCTACGAGGAGGGCGGCCAGCTCACCGAGCAGGTGCGACGCAAGCCGTATTCGGTGATCCTGCTCGACGAGGTCGAGAAGGCGCACCCGGACGTCTTCAACGTGCTGCTGCAGGTGCTCGACGACGGCCGCATGACCGACGGCCAGGGCCGCACCGTCGACTTCAAGAACACCGTGCTGGTGATGACCTCGAACCTCGGCTCGCACGAGATCCAGCGGATGGCCGGGCAGGACTACGACCTGATCAAGGAGGCGGTGATGGGCGAAGTGCGGCGGAACTTCCGGCCGGAGTTCGTCAACCGCATCGACGAGATCGTGGTGTTCCACTCGCTCGATGCGCAGCACATCGCCTCGATCGCCAGGATCCAGCTAAAGCGCCTCGAGCAGCGCCTCGCCGCGCAGGAGATGAAGCTCGAGGTCGCGGATGCGGCCGTGGCGGAGATCGCCAAGGCCGGTTTCGACCCGGTCTACGGCGCCCGGCCGCTGAAGCGGGCGATCCAGCAGCAGATCGAGAATCCCATCGCCAGGCTGGTGCTCGAGGGCCGCTTCGGGCCGAAGGACATCGTGCCGGTCGACTTCCGCGGCGGCCGCTTCGCCTTCGAGCGCACGGTGCACTGAGCCGCGCCTCCCGGGCGGCGCGGCAGGCGGTCAGTGCAGCGGCGCGGCCGGCTGCTCCTCGGCGCCTTCCGGCGGCTCGGCGTGCACCGCATGGCCGGACGGATTGGGAAACATCGGCGCGCCGCAGTCGTCGCAGTACTCGAGGGGAAAGCGGTGCGGGTGCGCCGTGATCTTTTCGACCGCCAGGCGGCGCAGCGCGGCGTCGATCTCCTCCTGCGCGCGTTCCTCCTCGTCGCCGAGCAGCGGCCACACCACGCCTTCGATCACCGCGTCGTCGTTGCCGGCGGCGCCGATGCCGATGCGGATCTCCTCGACATGCTTGTCCTCGAAGGCGGCGAAGGTCGCCTGCAGCGCCGACGGCCCCATGTCGTAGGCGAGCTTCAGGTAGGACACCGCCGCCTCCAGCGAGAACTCGCGCAGCTCACGGTCGGCCTGGCGCAGCGCCGCGTGGAAGGCATTGGGTGCCAGCACGCGGTAGCGGCAGCCGGTCATCAGCGGCGCCAGCGCGCTGCCGGCCTGCTCGCGGAAGGCCGCCAGCGCCGCCGTCTTGGCGTCGGGATCGACGCCGGTCTCCTGCCAGTGGTAAAGCGGCGCGCCCTGCGGCGCGACGATCGCCGCCAGCACGTAGCGCGTGTCGGCCAGCATCATCACCGGCTCGCGCAGGCTCTTGCCGTCGGTCTTTACGCGTTTGCCGGCGACGCAGGCCTCGAACAGCTTCTGCGCGGTGTCGTAGACCTCGCCGAAGGACTCCGGCAGCTGGTCGATCGAGTACAGGTAGTCGGCCACCGCAATGCGCGTGCCGCGCGCAGCCAGATGGCCGGCGATCTGCGCGCCGACGGCTTCGACCAGCGACGGCGCGAGCGTGGTGGCCGGCAGCCGGTAGCGCGACCACGCCAGCAGAGGCACCGCCAGCAGCAGCGCGTCGTGCGGCTTGCCGTCGATCTCGACGGTGATGCTCTCGGCACACGACTCGGCCAGATCGGCGAGGTCGTCGTAGGCACGCGCTTGCGTGCGCGACAGTTCCTCCAGCGCCGCCTCGATATCGTCGGCGAAGCCGCGCACCAGCCGGTCGTTGAGCGACTCGACCAGGCGCCGTTCCCACAGCCGGTCCTCGATGCGGCTGCCGGACTCGGAAAGCCGGCGCGCCAGCTTGGCCAGCGTGCTGGCCGAAGCGGAGGTGCGGGCGCGGGATATGAGGCGATTGCGGCGCATGACTGACCCCTGTGCGGCGAGAACGGAATTATCTCACCGCCGTCCCGCTGCCCCGGGCGGTTTGCCTGACGATTCGCGGTGTCGCATCGACGGCAAGCGGACCGCCGGCCGACCGCTGCGACAGGTACTGCGCCAGCGCGTCGACGTCGAGCGGGCCGCCGCTGCGCTCGGTGCCGTCGAGGAAGGCGTGAAAGCGGTCGCCGCCGGCCGCCAGGTAGCTGTTCACCGTCACGCGGTAGGTCGCATCGCGCCGCCACCGCTCGGCGCCGATGGTGATCGAGTCCTCGACGACCCTCGCCCCCGGCGGCGCGTCGTCTCGCCATGCATAGGAAAGCGTCGCCGACGGCTGCAGGAAGTGCGGCCGCGCGGTGCTCGAGCGCCACTGCGATTCGAGCAGGGCCTTGAGCTGGGCGCCGGTGAGCGTCATCGTGACCAGCGTGTTGCCGAACGGCTGCACGGTGAACACGTCGCCAAAGGTGACCGTGCCGTCCGGCTGGCGCGGCCTCAGGTTGGCTCGGATGCCGCCGGTGTTGGTAAAGGCGATCTGCGCGCCGTTGCCGCGGGTCGCCGCCAGATGAGCGTCGGCGATCAGCCGCCCGGCCGGCGAATCGCCCTGCTCGGGCGGCAGCCGCTCGACCGCCGCCGCGAGGCGGCCGACGGGCCGCTCGGCCAGCGGCGCGACCCGCTTGCGATAGTGCTCGACGATCGCGGCGACCTGCGGGTCGGCGGGGTAGGGCGGATAGGCAGCGTCGATGGCAGGGTCGGCGTCGAGACCGTTGGCCACCGGCACGTTGCGGGCGCGGGTCGCCTCGCGCGCCACCGCGCCGCTGGCGCGGTCGACCTGCAGGTCGATGACTGACAGCAGGCGGCCGAACGAGGCGCCCTGGATCACCGGGCGGCCGTCGATGCGGCAGTTGTAGGCGCGGTGCGTGTGGGCGCTGAGGACGACGTCGATCGCGGGGTCGAGCGCGCGCACGATGTCAAAGATTGCCCCGCGCGGGTTGTCGCAGCCGTTGATGCCGCCGTCGGTGTCGCCGCCTTCGTGAACGACAGCCACGACGACGTTCACGCCGTCGGCGCGCAGTTGCCTGGCATAGCGGTTCAGCGCCTGCGCTTCGGAAGTGAAGCGCCAGCCGCGGATGCCGTCGGGCATGACGATGCCGGGCGTGGACCGGGTCACCGCGCCGACCAGGCCGATCCGCACCCCGTCGACCGTCCTGACCACGAACGGCGAAAGCAGCGGCGCGCCGGTGGCGGCGTCCTCGACGTTGGCGGCAATGAACGGGAAGCGCGCGCCGGCGTAGCGTCGATCGGCGCCGGCGCAGCTGGCGGCCACGCCGCGCGGCTCGGTGGCGCAGCCGCCGGCGATGAGGCGGCGCAGTTCGGTGACGCCGTGGTCGAACTCGTGATTGCCGACGACGTTCAGGTCCAGGCCGAGGGCATTCATCGCCTCGATCGTCGGCTCGTCGCGGAACAGGGCGCTGGTCAGCGGCGAGGCGCCGACCAGGTCGCCGGTGGAGACCAGCAGGCTGGCCGGCTGCTCGGCGCGCAACCGGCGCGCGGCGCTGGCGAGATGAGCCATGCCGCCGGTGCGCAGGGCGATGCGCTGCGCCGGGTCGCGCGGATCGGGCATGGCGACGGTGTTGTCGCCCGGTTCGAGATGACCGTGCAGATCGTTGAAGGCAATCAGCCGCACGGCGACCAGCTCGCGTGCCTGCAGCGGCAGCGCCAGCGCGAGCGAGGTGGCCAGTGGCAGCAGCCATAAGCGGGCAAGACGGGCAGAGGATCCGGTCGGCATCGAAGGCGTCGGCAGTCGCGCCAAGGGGGCGACGACGAGGTCGTCAAGGCCGCCGATTATCCGCGCTGCCCCTTTGCTAGAGTCGCCGCCATGGGTGCTGCGACGATCGGAGCAGGACGGCAGGACGCCGAGGTGATCAGCCTGGTCGGGCTGGCCCACGGCACGTCGCACTTCTTCCACCTGATGTTGCCGCCGCTGTTTCCGTGGCTGATGGCGGAGTTTTCGCTGTCCTATACGGAGGCCGGTTTCCTTATGTGCGCGTTCTTCGTCGTCAGCGGGATCGG
>JBHJND010000080.1:0-8102 GCA_048497655.1 Caballeronia novacaledonica | reverse complement strand
CCGCTCCCGCGCTCCACCGGGCACCCCAGCGACTCGATCTTCGTGCCGCGTGCGCTGCGTCATTCGCAGGCCGTGACGGTGGATGGCCAAGGGCAGTGGGTGGCCGCCGTAGCGAAGTAGAGGAGGAGCGGCGGGCGGAGCCCGACGCGGGGGACATGAGCGGAGGCGGCCACCCACTGCCCTCGGCGAGCATGGCTTCCGCGGTAGTCACGCTCGAACCTCGTGCAGCCGGATCGAGCGTCGACCGCCGCGGCTAACATCCGGTCGAGACCGTCGCGGCGGGCCGTGACGGCATCGATCCTGGAGCAGCACCATGGGCCACCGCCTTTCGCAGATTGCCACCCGCACCGGCGACGACGGCACGACCGGTCTCGGCGACGGCAGCCGCACCGCCAAGGACAGCCTGCGCGTGCAGGCGATGGGCGACGTCGACGAGCTGAACTCGGCTATCGGCGTGCTGCTGGCGGAGACGCTGCCCGACGAGGTGCGCGCCGATCTGGTGGATATCCAGCACGACCTGTTCGACCTCGGCGGCGAGCTGTGCATCCCCGGCTACACGATGCTGAAGGAGTCGCAGGTTGCGCGCCTCGATGCGCGGCTGGCGCACTACAACGCCAACCTGCCGCGGCTGGCGGAGTTCATCCTGCCCGGCGGCAGCCGCGCCGCGGCGCTGGCGCATGTGTGCCGCGCGGTATGCCGGCGCACCGAGCGGGCGATCGTCACGCTCGGTGTGGCCGAGCCGATCAACGCGGCGCCGCGGCAGTACGTCAACCGCCTGTCGGACCTGCTGTTCGTGCTGGCCCGCGTGCTGAACCGCTTCGCCGGCGGCGCCGACGTGCAGTGGCAGCAGCGCAAGAACCAGTAGCGGTTCAGCGGCGCGCGCGAAGCCGGTCGAGCACGCCGATGGCCAGCGCGGTGCCAGCGAGCACGATCGCGCCGCCGACCACCATCCGCAAAGTCAGCGTCTCGGCGAGGAAGAGCGTGCCCCAGAGCGTGGCGAACAGCGGGATCAGGTAGGTCACGTTGGCCGTGCGCATCGCGCCGACGCGCTCGATCAGCCGGAAGTACAGCAGGTGGGCGAACCCGGTGCACAGCACGCCGAGCACCAGCACCGCCGCCCAGGCGCCGGCCGAAGGCGCCTGCGCCGGCCACGTCGCGACGGCCAGCGGCGCCAGCAAGATGGCGGCGCCGATCTGGCTGCCGGCGGCGGTGGCCAGCGGCGGCACGCCGCCCAGCGTTCGCTTGGACACGTTGGCCGACAGCCCGTAGAACATCATGCCGAGCAGCGCCGCGCCGACGGCGATCGTCTCGGTCCAGCCCGCACCGCGCGGATTCAGTCCGACCTTGTCGCCGACCAGCACGACCACGCCGAGCGCGCCGATCGCCAGACCGAGCCACTGCGACGGCCGCACCCGCTCGCCGAACCACAGCGCGCCGATCAGCGCCGTCCACATCGGCACCGTCCCGTTGAGCATCGACGCGAAGGCGGCGGTCAGCGTGAGCATCGCGTAGCTCGTCAGCACGAACGGCACGGCGAAGTTGATCACGCTGATCAGCGCGATCCGTCGCGCGTGAGTGCGCAGCGCGGGCAGGCCGATGCCGGCGGCAAGCAGCGGCAGCAGGACCAGCGCGCCGCTGACCAGGCGGACCTCGACCAGCGCCACCGGGCCGAAGGCCGGCGCCGCGATGCGGATGAACAGGAAGCTGGCGCCCCACAGCGCGGCCAGCAGCACCAGGTCGACGAGGTCGCGCCGCTGCACGCCGCGGGCTCAGGCGCCGAGGACGAACTGCGCCGCCCGCGCCTCGAGCGCCAGCAGTTTCGTCTTGCGATCCAGCCCGCCGGCGTAGCCGGTGAGCGAACCGTCGGCGCCGACGATGCGGTGGCAGGGCACCACGATGCCGATCGGGTTGGCGCCGACCGCCGCGCCGACCGCGCGCACCGCCGTCGGCCGGCCAATCGCGCCGGCAATCGCGCCGTAGGTCGAGGTGGCGCCGAAGGGCACGGCGAGTAGCGCACGCCACACGGCCTGCTGGAACGGCGTGCCGCGCGGCGCCAGCGGCAGGTCGAAGTCCGAGCGCCGGCCGTCGAAGTACTCGGCCAGCTGGGTTCGCGCGGCGGCCAGCACCGGCTCGTCGTCGGCGCGCCGCCAGTGTGGCTGCCGCGGGCAATCGTGCTTCTGGCCGGGGAAGTGCACGCCAGTCAGCGCGCCGTCCTCGGCGGTCAGCTGCAGCGTGCCGAGCGGGCTTCCGGTTTCCGTGTACAGCGTCATTTCTCCTCCAGTGAAGACCACAGGTGCATCACCGCGTAGGCGCGCCAGGGTCGCCACTGCTCGGCGAGGCGCGCGAGCTCCGCGGGGCGCTGCTGCTTCAGCGCCCGGACCAGGCCGGCGTCGCCGGCAGGGAAGGCGTCCGGCCAGTGCAGCGAGCGCATGGCGATCGCCTGCGCCGTCCACTCGCCGATGCCCGGTAGGGCGCGCAGCCCGGCGACCGTGCCTTCGACATCGACGTTCGGCGCCAGCAGGATCCGCCCCTCGGCGACGGCGCGCGCCAGGGCGACGATCGCGCGCGCCCGCGTGGCAATGACGCCGAGCGAGGCGATGTCCGCCGGCGCGCATTCGGCGAGCCTCGCGGCGTCGGGAAACACCGAAGTCACGCCGGGGAACGGCGTGTCGAGCGGCGTGCCGAAGCGTTCGACCAGCCTGCCGGCGAGGGTGCGGGCAGCCTTGACGCTGACCTGCTGGCCGATGATCGTCCGCACCGCGGTCTCGAAACCGTCGAAGGCGCCCGGCAGCCGCAGGCCCGGTCGCGCTGCCGCGAGTTCGCCGAGGTGCCCGGCGACGGCCTCGGGCGGGCAGTCGAGGTCGAAGGCGTGCTTGCAGGCGGCCAGCACGCGCGGCAGTGCCGGCGCCAGGCGCGCGTCGATCCGCACTTCGATGCCCGGTCCGCGCGCGGCCGGCCGCGCCTCGATCCATCCTGCCGCCGGTCTGCCGTCGGCGGCGCCGACCGCAAGCGAGCGGCGCAGGCGCCGCCCTTCCACCAGCTCGATGCCGGCAAGCTGTCGCGCGGCGTAAAACGCGAGCAGCCGCGGGTAGTCGAACGGCGCGCGGGTGGCGAGCACGAAGCGGTGGAAGTCGACCGCCGACGGCCGCGCGGCGGTGCGGCGCAGAGCGGTCGGCTGCAGTCGGTAGCGCTGCGCGAAGAGCGTGTTGAAGCGGCGCACGCTGCCGAAGCCCGCCGCCAGCGCCACCTCGGTGACCGGCATCCGGGTGTCGGTCAGCAGCCGCTTGGCGAGCAGCAGCCGCGCCGTCTGCGCGTAGGCCACCGGAGCGACGCCGTACTCGGTCTCGAACACCCGGCGCAGGTGGCGGTCGGTGACGCCGAGGCGGCGCGCCACGGAGTCGATGCCGCTGTCGCTGGCGACGCCGTCGTCGATCAGGCTCGCCGCGGAGCGCGCCAGCTGCCGCGAGGCGTCGACCAGCGCCAGCCCCGGGGCAAGTTCGGGCCGGCACAGCAGGCAGGGGCGGAAGCCGGCGCCTTCGGCGGCGGCGGCGCTGGCAAAGTAGCGCTGGTTCTCGCGCCGTGCCGGCCGCGCGCCGCACACCGGCCGGCAGTAGATGCGGGTGCTGGTGATGCCGACGAAGAAGCGGCCGTCGAAGCGCGCGTCGCGGGCGCGGGTGGCGCGGAAGCAGGCGTCGGCGTCGAGGTCCATGGCCGCACTATGAACGAAACGGCGGGCCGCCGCTCGCCGTTTTCGGACATCGTTGTGCGGCCGGCCGGGCCTCTACTTACTTGCCGGCGGCGTTGGCGACAGCCAGCCGCCGTCCGCGCACGCCGGCGGCCAGGCGGTCGAGCAGGGCGACGCTGTCGTCCCAGCCGAGGCAGGCGTCGGTGATCGACTGGCCGTAGACCAGCGGCCTGCCCGGCACCAGGTCCTGGCGCCCGGCGACGAGGTGGCTCTCGACCATCGCGCCGACGATGCGCGACTCGCCGGCTTCGAGCTGCCGGGCGATCGCGTCGGCCACCGCCAGCTGGTTCTCGTGCCGCTTGCCCGAGTTGGCGTGCGAGGCGTCGATCATCAGCCGCTGCGCCAGGCCGTTCCTCGCCAGTTCCTGGCAGGCGGCCTCGACGCTGGCGGCGTCGAAGTTCGGCGAGGCACTGCCGCCGCGCAGGATGATGTGGCAGTCCTCGTTGCCCTTGGTCGAGACGATCGCCGAGTGGCCGCCCTTGGTCACCGACAGGAAGTGATGCGGCTGCTGCGCGGCGCGGATCGCCTCGGCGGCCACCCGCACGTTGCCGTCGGTGCCGTTCTTGAAGCCGACCGGGCACGACAGGCCGCTGGCCAGTTCGCGGTGCACCTGGCTCTCGGTGGTGAGGGCGCCGATCGCGCCCCAGGCGACCAGGTCGGCGATGTACTGCGGTGTGATCATGTCGAGGTACTCGCAGCCTGCCGGCAGGCCCATCGCGTTGATCTCCATCAGCAGCTCGCGCGCCACGCGCAGGCCGTGGTTGATGCGGAAGCTGCCGTCGAGATCGGGGTCGTTGATCAGTCCCTTCCAGCCGACCGTGGTGCGCGGTTTCTCGAAGTACACGCGCATGACGATCTCGAGGTCGTCGCGCAGGCGCTCGCGCTCGGCCTTCAGCCGGCGCGCGTAGTCGAGCGCCGCCTGCGGGTCGTGGATCGAGCAGGGGCCGGTCACCACGATCAGCCGGTCGTCCATGCCGTGCAGGATCGCGTGCATCGCCGAGCGGGCGCCGAAGACCACCTGCCCGACTTCCTCGGTGCAGGGAAACTCGCGGATCAGGTGCGACGGCGGCGAAAGTTCCTTGATCTCGCGGATGCGCAGGTCGTCGGTCATGTAACGCATCGTTCGTGCTCCGTCCACGTTGGGCTCCCGTGCTGCCTGCCCGTCGCCCGGCGAAAAAAAACCGCCAGGTTGCGAGGCCTGGCGGTTGGTGTCGATGGGGTCTGTTCTGTCTACGCGCGCCGATCGACCTTTTCCGCCAGTGGCCGGAAAAAGCCGTAAAAGAAGAAGAAATACCGCTGCGCCATGTCAGTCGAAACCTCGAGTGGCGGGCACTTTACCGGATTCATTGCGGTGCGGCAACCGCACTCAGAAGCGGTAGCGCAGGCCGATGTTGGCGCGGTTGCTCAGGCTGCTGCCGTAGAAGCCTTCCGCGTCGCCGGCCGCGTCGGTCAGCTGGTAGCCGCCGAAAACGGACATCGACCGGGACCAGAGGTAGTCGAGCTGCAAGCCGAGGTCGAGCGCGCGGCCGCGCGTGGTCGCCAGGCCGTCCATCGCGAACCCCAGCCGCCAGCGCGGCGACCACTGCGCCACCCCGGCGAGGTGCAGCAGCGGCAGCGAGCCGAAGCTGGTCCGCTCGGTGCCGAGCGCCGGACGCAGGCTGCCCGAGTGTTCGCCGAGGTTGGTCGACATGCCGAGCTTCATCGCCCACGTCGGCCGGTCGAGCAGCGTATAGCGGTACGTGGCACGCACCGGATCGACGTTCCAGTCGACCCCCGGCTCGGCGGCGCCCGCCGACGGCTGCGGCGCCACCGGCAGCAACGACCCGTAGCTGAGCACGCGCACCTCGTGCAGCCCGATGCCGGCTGTCGCATCGAGGCGCATCGAGGTCGCCGGAGAAGCCCAGCGCACCGCGAGCCAAGACTGCTCGGCGAGCGCATCGCCGGTCAGGCCGTAGATCAGCGGAGTCGGTTGCCCGCCGTCGGCCGCCCACCCGGCGGTGCCGACCGAACTCGTCAGCAGCGCGGCAAGGATCACCAGGCAACGCGGCGCGGCATGCATCTCCGACTCCTTCGTGCTCCCTGATCAACGACGATCCCATTGGACGCCTGCGCCGCGCGTTTGCCAATAGTGCGTCCGGCCGTCGGCCGGATGTGTGGCTAAACGGACGCGGCAGTCCGGCTAGGGGACGAAGAAGTAGACGGTGGCGTGGAAGAACACCGGCGCCGAGAAGGTGATGCCTTCGAGCCGTTCCAGCACGCCGCGCGACAACGCAACCCCTTGATCCCACTGGCGTTCGCCGAGGCTGCGCTTGACCGAAGCAAGCACCAGCCCACCGACGAAGGCGGCGAACACGGTCACCGCGGACATCAGCGCCGCCTGCCACCATGTGAAAGGGGTCATCCACCACAGCAGTGTGCCGAGGACGCTGGCCGCCACGCCGCCGATCAGCACGCCCTCGCGGCTCTTGTTCGGGTTCGAGCGCAGCGGCGTGCGGCCGAAACTGGCGCTGGCCATGACGGCGATGTTCTCCGACATCTGCACCACCAGCAGGAAGTACAGCAGCAGCAGTGCGCCGCGTCCTTCATAGCCGGGCGGCTCGAGCGTGGCGATGGCCGGCGCGTGCGAGACGCAGTAGACGCTGAGCATCAGGCCCCACTGCACCTTCGCCACCCGCTGCAGATACAGCTCGACGTCGTGCCGCCAGGCCATGATCACCGGCAGGATCAGGAACAGGTAGACGGGGATGAAGACCGCGTACAGCTGGTACCAGCCGCTCGCCACCAGCACGTACTGCACCGGGATGGCGACGTAGAAGGCGATGATCAGCGCGACGTGATCGGCCGGCTTGGTCGGCGTGAGCGCGACGAACTCGCGCAGCGCGAAGAACGAGGCGAGCGCGAAGATCACCGCCAGCGCCACCTCGCCCAGCGCAAAGCCGACGGCGAACAGCAGCAGGATCAGCCACGAGGCCTGCAGCCGCGAATTGAGCTGGCCGATCCAGGTCAGCTTGTCGGGATCGGTGGTCCGCACCATCAGCCGGTGCACCAGTACGCTGGCGCCGCCGGCGAGCAGCGCCAGGCCGCCGAACACCGCGAGGAAGGTCTGCTGCAGCGACAGCTCCATGGTCGTCCCGGCCGTCAGCCGGCCAGCGCCGCGACGGCGTTGCGGGCGCGCTCGACGAAGCTCTCCTTCGCCTCGCCCTCGATGCGCGCCAGCGGCGCGCCGAAACGCACGGTGCAGATCGTCGGCACCGGCAGCAGCGCGCCCTTCGGCATGCTGCGGTGCAGGTTCTCGATGTACACGGGGATCAGCTCGACCGCCGGAAACGACATCGCCAGGTGATACAGGCCGCTCCTGAACGGCCCCGGCAGCGGCTGCGGCGTGCGCGTGCCCTCGGGGAAGATGATCAGCGAGAAGCCGTTCTCCAGCGCCTCGCGCAGCGGCTCGAGCGGGTCGGCGTTCGGGTCGTCGCGCGCGCGGTCGATCATCACCACGTTCAGTTCGTTGCGGGCGATGTGGCCGCGGATGCCGCCGCGGTCCCAGTAGTCCTTCGCCGCCACCGGTCGCGTGTTGGCGCGCAGTTCGCCCGGCAGCGCCGCCCACAGCACCACCGTGTCCATGTGGCTGGTGTGATTGGCGAAGTAGATCCTCTGCACCGCGCTCGGCGCGCAGCCGATCCAGCGTGGATACGCGCCCACCAGCAGGCGCACCAGCCAGACGATCGGTGGAAGGAAGCGGACGGGGATTGTCGCCACTTTGGGGCCGGCCGCGTCTTTCGCGCGGCTCGCGCATCATCGGGCGATTATGCCGTCGTCCGCCGCCGGCGCTTGACCCAGAGCAAGGCGCGGCTGCCTGGCCGGCCGCGCGCGGCGCGTTCCGGGCGGCCTCAGCCGGTGCCGCCGACGGTGAGCCCCTCGATGCGCAGCGTCGGCTGGCCGACGCCGACCGGCACGCTCTGGCCGTCCTTGCCGCAGGTGCCGATGCCGGAATCGAGCCGCATGTCGTTGCCGATCATCGTCACGCGCGTCAATGCGTCGGGGCCGTTGCCGATCAGCGTCGCTCCCTTCACTGGCGCCGTGATGCGGCCGTCCTCGATCAGGTAGGCCTCGGCCATGCTGAAGACGAACTTGCCGTTGGTGATGTCGACCTGGCCGCCGCCGAAGTTGCTGGCGTAGATGCCCTTCTTCACCGAGCGGACGATCTCCTGCGGGTCGCGGTCGCCGCCGAGCATGCAGGTGTTGGTCATGCGCGGCATCGGCAGGTGGGCGAACGACTCGCGCCGGCCGTTGCCGGTCGGTGCCACGCCCATCAGCCGCGCGTTGAGCGTGTCCTGCATGTAGCCGCGCAGGATGCCGT
>JBHJND010000079.1:0-9800 GCA_048497655.1 Caballeronia novacaledonica | reverse complement strand
CGCAGCGGCTCGACTGGGGCATGGGCGAGCACCTGGCCTTCGCCTCGCTGGTCTCCAGCGGCTACCCGGTGCGCATCACCGGGCAGGACAGCGGCCGCGGCACCTTCACCCACCGCCACTCGGTGCTGCACAGCCAGTACCGCGAGCGCTGGGACGAGGGCACCTTCATCCCGCTGCAGAACGTCTCCGACAAGCAGGCGCCGTTCACGGTGATCGACTCGGTGCTTTCGGAAGAGGCGGTGCTCGCCTTCGAGTACGGCTTCTCCAGCGCCGAGCCCAACGCGCTGGTGATCTGGGAGGCGCAGTTCGGCGACTTTGTCAACGGCGCCCAGGTGGTGATCGACCAGTTCATCAGCTCCGGCGAAGTCAAGTGGGGCCGCCAGTCGGGCCTGACCCTGATGCTGCCGCACGGCTACGAGGGGCAGGGCCCCGAGCACTCCTCGGCCCGCCTGGAGCGGTTCCTGCAACTGGCCGCCGACAACAACATGCAGATCGCCCAGCCGACCTCGGCGGCGCAGATCTTCCACCTTCTGCGGCGGCAGATGATCCGCCTGTTCCGCAAGCCGCTGGTGATCATGACGCCGAAGTCGCTGCTGCGGCACAAGGACGCCACCTCGGAACTGGCCGAGCTCGCCCGCGGCGAGTTCCAGACGGTGATCGGCGAGACGCGGGAGATCGACCCGAAGAAGGTCAAGCGCGTCGTCGTCTGTTCGGGCAAGGTCTACTACGACTTGCTGGCGACGCGGCGCGACCGAGAGGCCGACGAGGTGGCGGTGATCCGCGTCGAGCAGCTCTATCCGTTCCCGCACAAGGCGCTGGCGACGGAGCTGAAGCTGTACCCGCGCGCCACAGAGATCGTCTGGTGCCAGGACGAACCGGCCAACCAGGGTGCCTGGTTCCACGTCCAGCACCACATCCTGGAGAACATGGGCGAGGGACAGCGGCTCGGCTACGCCGGCCGGCCGGCGTCGGCCTCGCCCGCCGTCGGCTACTACGCCAAGCACAACGAGCAGCAGAAGGCGCTGCTCGACGCGGCCTTCGGCAAGCTCAAGGGCGTGCTGCTGCACAAGTGACGCGCGAGCGCTTCACTGTCCACTTTCTTGCGGAAACCAAGATGGCCAAAGTCGATGTCAACGTGCCGCAGCTGTCAGAGTCGGTCGCCGAAGCGACGCTGCTGCAGTGGAAGAAGAAGCCGGGCGACGCCGTCGCCATGGACGAGATCCTGATCGAGGTCGAGACCGACAAGGTCGTGCTCGAGGTGCCGGCGCCGGCCGCCGGCGTGCTGGCCGAGGTGATCCGTCCTGACGGCAGCACGGTGGCGGCGGGCGAACTGATCGCCCGCATCGACAGCGAGGCGACAGCGGCAGCCTCTGTGCCGGTTGCCTCTCCGGCGCCGGCGCCGAAAGCGGCTGCTCCCGCTCCTGCGCCCGCTCCGGCAGCCAAGGGCGACATCGCAATGCCTGCGGCCGCCAAGCTGATGGCCGACAAGGGCATCTCGCCCGGGCAGGTGACGGGCAGCGGCAAGGACGGCCGCATCACCAAGGGCGACGTGCTGGCGGCTGCCGCGCCGAAGCCGCCCCCGGCTGCGGCGCCGAGCGCGGCGCCGGTCGCCGCAAGACCCGCCCTGCCGCAGGTTCAGGCGCCGCTCGACCTGTCGATGCTGGCCGGCCGCCCCGAGCAGAGGGTGCCGATGTCGCGCCTGCGCGCCCGCGTCGCCGAGAGGCTGGTGCAGTCGCAGTCGACGGCGGCGATCCTGACCACGTTCAACGAGGTCAACATGCAGCCGGTGATGGACATGCGCAACCGGTACAAGGACCGCTTCGAGAAGGAGCACGGCGCCAAGCTCGGCTTCATGTCCTTCTTCGTCAAGGCGGCGGTGGCGGCGCTGAAGAAGTACCCGGTGGTCAACGCCTCGGTCGACGGCAACGACATCGTCTACCACGGTTACTTCGACATCGGCATCGCGGTCGGTTCGCCGCGCGGCCTGGTGGTGCCGATCCTGCGCGACGCCGACCAGATGACCTTCGCCGACATCGAGAAGAAGATCGCCGACTTCGGCAAGCGGGCTGGTGAGGGCAAGCTGGCGCTGGAGGAACTCACCGGCGGCACCTTCTCCATCTCCAACGGCGGCGTGTTCGGCTCGATGCTGTCGACCCCGATCATCAACCCGCCGCAGAGCGCGATCCTCGGCGTGCACGCGACCAAGGAGCGGGCGGTGGTGGAGAACGGCCAGGTCGTGGTGCGGCCGATGAACTACCTGGCGCTGTCCTACGACCACCGGATCATCGACGGCCGCGAGGCGGTGCTGTCGCTGGTGGCGATGAAGGAAGCGCTCGAGGATCCGGCGCGGCTGCTGCTGGAAGTCTGATCCCGCGAACCTGGAACAAGTACCGATGAGCATGAACTTCGACGTCGTCGTGATCGGCGGCGGACCCGGCGGCTACATCGCGGCGATCCGCGCCGCGCAGCTCGGCATGGCGGTGGCCTGCATCGACGAGTGGAAGGGCAAAGAGGGCGGGCCGGCGCTCGGCGGCACCTGCACCAACATAGGCTGCATCCCGTCGAAGGCGCTGCTGCAGTCGAGCGAGTTCTTCGAGCACGTCAACCGCCATTTCGCCGAGCACGGCATCGTGCTGGAGAAGAGCGCGTCGATCGACGTGGCGAAGATGCTCGGCCGCAAGGAAAAGGTGGTCAAGCAGAACAACGACGGCATCGCTTTCCTGCTGAAGAAGAACAAGGTCGCCTTCTTCCACGGCCGCGGCTCCTTTGCCGGCAGGGTGGACGGCGGCTACGAGATCCGCGTCGGCGAGGAAGTGCTGGTCGGCCGGCACGTCATCGTCGCCACCGGCTCGACCGCGCGAGCCCTGCCGGGGGCGCCTTTCGACGAGCAAAGGATCCTGTCGAACGACGGCGCGCTGGCGATCGGCGCCGTGCCGAAGAAGCTCGGCGTGATCGGCGCCGGCGTAATCGGGCTGGAGATGGGCTCGGTATGGCGCCGCCTCGGCGCCGAGGTGACGCTGCTCGAGGCGCTGCCCGAGTTCCTCGCCGCGGCCGATGCGCAGATCGCGCGCGAGGCGATGAAGGCCTTTACCAGGCAGGGCCTGAAGATCGAACTCGGCGTGCGCATCGACGGCGTGAAGGCCGAGAAGAAGGGCGTCACGGTCGCCTACACCGACGCCAAGGGTGAGCCGCAGACCCTCGACTGCGACCGGCTGATCGTCTCGATCGGCCGCCTGCCGAACACCACCGGGCTGAATGCCGAGGCGGTCGGCCTGCAGCTGGACGAGCGCGGCTTCGTCGCTGTGGACGGCGGCTGCCGCACCAACCTGCCGGACGTCTGGGCAATCGGCGACGTGGTGCGCGGGCCGATGCTGGCGCACAAGGCCGAGGAGGAGGGGGTGGCGGTGGCCGAGCGCATCGCCGGCCAGCACGGCCACGTCAACTTCGACACCATTCCGTGGGTGATCTACACCTCGCCGGAGATCGCCTGGGTCGGCCGGACCGAGCAGCAGCTCAAGGCCGCCGGCCGTGCCTTCAAGGCCGGCACGTTTCCGTTCTCCGCCAACGGCCGCGCCCGCGCGCTCGGCGACACGACCGGCATGGTCAAGTTCCTCGCCGACGCAGCCACCGACGAGATCCTCGGCGTGCACATGATTGGCCCGATGGTCTCCGAGCTGATTGCCGAGGCGGTGGTGGCGATGGAGTTCCGCGCCAGCAGCGAGGACATCGCCCGCATCTGCCACGCGCACCCGTCTCTCGCCGAGGTTACCAAGGAAGCGGCGTTGGCGGTCGACAAGAGGACGCTGAACCTCTAGTGACCCGCGGGGCCGCTTGCCTGGCAGCCGGCCGGCCCTCTCCGGCGGCGGGCTGCCGAGCGCCGGTCGCCGGAGGCCGCCCGCCATGAGCCTGCGCGCCCACCTCGACGAGGCGCTGGCGGCGCGCGGCTACGAGCTCGACGCCGCGCAGCGCCAGGCGGCCGGTCGCCTGGTCCGCCTGGACGAGGAGTGGGCTAGGTACAGGCATGCGCGCCGCAACGCGCTGCTGAAACTGGTGGCGCGGCCGGATATCCCGCGCGGCGTCTACCTGTGGGGCAGCGTCGGCCGCGGCAAGAGCTTCCTGATGGACTGCTTCTTCTCGGCCGTGCCGCTGGTGCGCAAGACGCGCATCCACTTCCACGAGTTCATGCGCGGCGTGCATCGCGAGCTCGACGAGGTCAAGGGCACCGCTGACCCGCTCGACGAGGTCGCGCGGCGGATCGCGCTGCGCTCGCGGCTGATCTGCTTCGACGAGTTCCACGTGTCGGACATCGCCGACGCGATGATCCTGCACCGGCTGCTGGCGAAGCTGTTCGACCTGCGCGTCGGCTTCGTGATGACGTCGAACTACGCGCCGCAGGCGCTGTACCCGGACGGCCTGCATCGGGACCGTCTGCTGCCGGCGATCGCGCTGCTGCAGGCGAAGCTGGACGTCGTGCAGGTCGACGCCGGCGTCGACTACCGGCGGCGGGTGATGGAACACATCGAGACCTACCTGCAGCCGGCCGGGCCGGCGGCCGAGCGCAGGCTCGAAGCGGCGTTCGCCAAGGTGGCAGAGGCCGACGACGACGATCCGGTGCTCGAGATCGAGGCGCGCCGGATCCGCGCCAGGCGGCGCGCCGGTGGCGCTGTCTGGTTCGCGTTCGACGAACTGTGCGGCGGGCCGCGCTCGCAGAACGACTACCTGGAGATCGCGCGGCAGTTCCACACCGTGCTGCTGTCCGACGTGCCGCGCATGTCGGCGGACCAGTCCTCGGAGGCACGCCGCTTCACCTGGCTCGTCGACGTGCTCTACGATCACCGCGTGAAGCTGATTCTGTCGGCCGAGGTCGGGCCAGGGGCCCTGTACACCAGCGGCGCCCTGGCCGGCGAGTTCGAGCGGACCGCCTCGCGGCTCGCGGAGATGCAGTCGCGAGCCTACCTGGAGGCGCCGCGCCGCGATGTCGTTGCTCTCTAGGCGCGTGCGCCGGCTGGTCGTGGCGGCGGTGCTGCTCGGCGGCGCCGGCGCGCCGGTCGCTCAGGGCAACCGCGAGCAGGCGCAGGCGGTGGTCGACGAGGCGCGGCGGGAGTCAGCCGAAGCCAGGCACCGCTACGAGCAGGCGAACCGCGACTGCGCGCAGGAGATCTTGGTCAATGCCTGCCGCGAGAAAGCGCGCAGGGAGCGTGACCAGCAGTTGCGCGCCATTCGCGAGAAGGAAGTCGCAGCGCGCGATACGCTGCGCCGCCTCGATGCCGAGGCGCGCGCAGAGGCACGCGCGCAGCGGTCTGCCGAGCAGGCTGCAGAGCCGAAGGCCGGCGGCGCCACGGCGCCGCGCCGCAAGGATGCCCCCGCCGCCGGCAGCGCCGCGCCGGCAGCGGGCGCTGCGCGCGCGGTGGACCCGTCGGAGCAGGAGGCGGCCGCGGCGAAGCGGCGGGCCGAGGCGGCGGACCGCAAGGCCGCCTCAGAGAAGCGGGCGACGGAACAGGCCGCCGATCGCGAGCGACGCGCAGCGGAGCAGGCCGCAAAGCAGGCGCAGGTCCCGGCGCAGATCGAGCGCTACGAGCAACGGCAGCGCGCCGCCGAGGCGCGCGCCGAGGAGAAGAAGAGAATCGCCGAGGAGCACCGCCAGCGGCGGGAAAAGCGGGCCGAGGAGCGAAGCGCGGCGCAGAAGCAGTCGCAAGGCGGCAGCCCGCAGTGAGCCGGCGGCACGCGGCGTCGCGTCATTGGTTGACCCTGACCTTGCCGGGAGCCTGCCGCTTCGGCGGCGGCTCGAACTTGATGATGGCCAGCGAGAGATTGTCTCCGAAGCCCTTCGCTCGCTCGCGCGCCAGGCGGACCAGTTCGCCGCTCGCGTCGCGCGGACTGCAGCGGCCGAGAAGGTCCGCGAGTTCCTCGTCTGTGAAGTAGGCCCAAAGCCCGTCGCTGCACAGCAGGAAGGCATCGCCGGCCCGCAGGTCGCCGGTGTCGGAGATCAGCAGATCGGGTGGGCGGGCGAGCCCGAGCGAACTGACCAGCATGTGTTTGAACCTGCGCTCCGCCTCGCGCGCCTGCTGCGCGCGCCCCTGCGAGCGCAGGAACGACGCGTAGGTCTGGTCCTCGGTCCGGTGGATCAGTCGGCCGGCGCGGAAGTGATAGAGCCGGCTGTCGCCGGCGTGCGCCCACGCCGCATAGTCGCTGCGAACGATCATGGCGACGAACGTGGCATGCGGCTCCTTTTCGCTGGACAGGGCCGACAGCCGGATCACCGTGTGCGCCTCGTTGGCCATCGTCTTCAGCAGGCCCTTCAGGCTGCCGGCATCGTCCTCGCCCATCTCGCGGAAGACGTGCGTCACGGTGGCAATGACCTGGTCGGCGGCCATCCGGCCGCCGGTGCGGCCGCCCATGCCGTCGCTGACCACGGCCAGAAGGCTGTTCGGGTGTCGCGGGCTGGTCAGGATGGCGACCCGGTCCTGCTGCTCGGCGCGGTCGCCTATGTGCTCGGCAGTGCAGGCGGTGACCTTGAAGCGCGGCATTGACGGATCCGGGTCGGCGGGCCGGACGAGTCTATTGCACGTGACCACGGCTGTGCGGCGCAGCGGCTGGCTGCTAGGATTAATCCACAAAGGGGACACGCGACCGGCCATGGAAACGGAGCAGATCAAGCAACGCATCATCGAACTGCAGATCGAGCATCGCGATCTCGACGAAGCGATCGAACGCCTGGGCGGCCAGCCCGGCGTAGACGAGGTGAAGCTGCGCCGGCTCAAGAAGCGCAAGCTGCAGATCAAGGACTCGATCGCGCTGCTGCGGATGCGGCTGGTGCCCGACGTTCCCGCGTGAGCGGGCCGGCACCGGGGACTGCTATCGACGGCAGTGCATCGCGCCTGGCGCAGGCGCGCCGGCGGGTCGCGGCCGCGTTCTCCGGCGGCGGCGAGCTTGCCTCCGCGGTCGCCGGCTTCTCGCCGCGCGCCTCGCAGCAGGAGATGGCGCTGGCGGTGTTCGACACGCTCGCCGAGCGCGGAACGCTGATCGCCGAGGCCGGCACCGGAACCGGCAAGACATTCGCCTATCTGGTGCCCGCCCTGCTGGCCGGCGGAAAGGTGCTGGTGTCGACCGGCACCAGGACGCTGCAGGACCAGGTCTACGCAAAGGACCTCGGCACGCTGATCAAGGCACTCGGCCTTCCGGTCGACGCCGCGCTGCTCAAGGGTCGGCAGAACTACCTGTGCCTGCAGCGGCTGGCGCGGACCGAAGCCGAGGGCCGGCTGGCCTTGCGGCAGGATGCTGGTCACCTGCGCTCGATCGGCCGGTTTGCCCGCCTGACCGCGACGGGCGACAGGGCCGAACTGGCGGAGGTCCCCGAGGCCGCGCCGATCTGGCCGCTGGTGACCTCGACGCGCGAGAACTGCATCGGCCAGGAGTGCCCGCGGCTGGACGAGTGCTTCGTGTACCGGGCGCGCCGGGCGGCGCAGGCCGCCGACATCGTGGTCGTCAACCACCACCTGTTCCTGGCCGACCTGTCGCTGCGCGACGACTCGGTGCGCGACTTCCTGCCGGCAACGGACACCGTGGTCCTCGACGAGGCGCACCAGTTGCCGAAGATTGCCGCCGAGTTCTTCGGCACCGGCTGGTCGCTCGCGCAGCTTGCCGATCTGGCGCAGGACTCCCGCTCGCTCGGCCTGGCCAGGGCCGCCGGCGGTGCGGCGTGGGTGGCGCTGTCGCAGGCGATCGAGGCCGCGTCGCGCAACCTGCGGCTGCTGCTGGCCGAGTCGGGGCTGGGTGCCGGCGCGAGGATCGCTCTCGATCGCTGCCCGGCGAAGGCGTCCCTGCGGCGCGGCATCGCCGGCGTCGACGAGGCGCTTGCATCGCTGGCCGGCGCCGTGAAGGCAAACGCCGGATGCGACGTCGAACTCGACGCGCTGGGACCGCGGCTGGCGGCGCTGCGCAGTGAGATCGCCACCTGGACCGCGGCACTCGACGAAGACGCTGCGCCGGTGCAGGAGCCGTCGGCGGGCTCGCAGCCAGCCGCGGACGACGAACAGCGAGTGCGCTGGATCGGCGTCACCACGCACGGCGCGCAGTTTCACTCGACGCCGCTGGCGCCGGGGGCGGCCTTTGCGCGCGCCCGCGGGCAGCAGGTGCAGGCGTGGATCCTGACCTCGGCGACGCTGACGTTGGCCGGCTCGTTCGCGCCGTTCCTCGCCGACATCGGCCTGCCGCAGGCGCGCACCGAGCGCTGGGAGAGCCCGTTCGATTTCCAGCGGCAGGCGCTGCTGTACCTGCCCACGCCGCTGCCGTCGCCGCTGCGCAGCGACTTTCCGGAGCAGGTCGCCGACGCGGCCTGGCCGGTCATCGCTGCCGCGGGGGGCCGGGCATTCGTCCTGTGCTCGACCCTGCGCGCGGTCGAGCGCGTCGCTGCGCGGTTGGGCAGCGCAATGCAGCGCGATCAGCGGCTGCTGCCCCTGCTGGTCCAGGGCTCGAGCACGCGGCGCGCGCTGCTCGAGGAGTTCCGCCGTCTCGGCAATGCGGTTCTTGTCGGCAGCGTCAGCTTCTGGGAGGGCATCGACGTGCGCGGCGAGGCGCTGTCGGTGGTGGCGATCGACAAGCTTCCGTTCGCCCCGCCGGACGACCCGGTGGTCGAGGCGCGCATCCGCCGGCTGCGGTCGCTCGGCCGCAATCCGTTTCTCGAGTACCAGTTGCCGGAGGCGGTGACGCTGCTCAAGCAGGGCGTCGGCCGGCTGATCCGCGGCGAGTGCGATCGGGGCGTGCTGATGATTCTCGACGAGCGGCTGCTGAGCAAGCCGTACGGCCGCACCGTGCTGGCCAGCCTGCCGCCGTTCTCCCGCACGCGCGAGGAGGCGGTCGCGCGGGCGTTCTTCGGCGGCTAGGGATGGGGCCGGCGGGCGATGCCGGCGGGCCTCAGCGCTTGGCGCTGGCCAGGTAACGGCTGCCGGGGAAGTTCGCTTCCAGCACGCGGCGGGTGTCGTCGCGCAGCTGCGGCATCCCGAGGTCGTCGTACGAGCGCATCATGATCCACAGCGCCTCCTCGGCCGCCGGCGTGCCCGAGTAGTCGCGCACGGCGCCCTGCGCCCGCTGCACCGCCGCCACGTAGGCGCCGCGGTCGAGGTAGAAGCGGGCGATGTTCACTTCGCTCTGCGCCATCGCCGTGACGAGGTAGTTCATCCGAGCGGTGGCGTCGGCCGCATACACGCTGTCGGGGTAGCGGCTGACGAGCTCGCGGAACACCTCGAACGCATCGCGCATGGCCTTCGGATCGCGGGTGGTCGGATCCATGCCGAGCGTCTTGCCGAGCAGGCCCAGCTCGTCGGTGAAGGTGGCCAGGCCCTTGAGGTAAAGGACGTAGTCGGCGAACGGGTGGTTCGGGTTGAGCTTCAGGAAACGGTCGCAGGCGGCGATGGCCTGCGCCGAGTCGCCTTCCTTGTAGAAGGCGTAGGCGACCTCGATCTGCGCCTGCTGCGCATAGCGGCCGAACGGATAGCGCGCCTCCAGCTTGCCGAACAGTTCCCGGGCGCGAGCCCAGTTGCCTGCCGCCAGCTCGCTCTTGGCGTCCGCATACAATTGCTCGGCCGACAGCTTCGAGGTCGGGTCGGCTGTCAGCGAACTGCAGGCGGCGACGAGCGCCAGCGACAGGGCTGCCGCCCACGTCAGCAGCCGGCGCACCACGCACCCGACCACGCTTGCCTTCATGCTTCGTCCTCGACCGAGAGGCGGCGATTATATCGACGGCCCGATGAGCACCCAGGGCGATGCCGACAGCATCGAGGCGGACGAGGCCGACGAGATCG
>JBHJND010000078.1:0-6234 GCA_048497655.1 Caballeronia novacaledonica | reverse complement strand
CCTGATGAAGCTGGTCGACGACGACGATGCGGTGGTCGAGGCGATCTTCGACTTCTACGAGGCGCGCGGCTTCGCGCAGACGGCGAGCGAGCGGGAGCTGATGCTGTACCTCTGAGCGGCCGGCGCAGGCTTACAATTCCTCCATCATGCGGGGCCGCAAATCCATCCTGATCACTGCGCTGGCGGCTGCGCCGCTGGCGTGGGCGCAGCCCGCGCCGCCGCCGCTGAAGGACGCACCGCCGTCGCCGCCCACCGCCGAGGCGGCCGCGGCACAGGCACAGCCGGCCGCCGCACAGGCGCCGGCCGCGCCACCCCCGTCGAACCTGTCGGACCTGCTGCGCACGCGCATCGAGCAGGTCAAGCGAGGCAACCGCGTCAGCGAGGTGCGCGTCACCGGCGTCGACGGCCAGGTGCGCTACACGATGGACGTCCGCGACGGCCCCGCGCCGGAGCCGACGCAGAGCCCCGGCACTGGCCTGTCGACGCCGAACTTCATCAAGATCGAGTTCTGATTCCAGCCGATGAGCACCCGGCGCGGACTCGCGAGGCGGCTTCGTGCCTGCGCCGCCGGCAGCGCAGGGCCGCCGCCGGCGCCGATTTGCCGCTGACATGGCCGTCTTCACCGCCCTGAGCGACGCCGAAATCGAGCGGCTGCTGCAGCAGTACTCGCTCGGCCGCCTGCGCCGGTTCGAGGGCATCGCCGCCGGCATCGAGAACAGCAATTTCTTCCTCGCCACCGACGCCGGCGAGTTCGTGCTGACGGTGTTCGAGCGGCTCACCTTCGCCCAGCTGCCCTTCTACCTGGAGCTGATGCAGCACCTGGCCCGGCGCGGCCTGCCGGTGCCGTCGCCGCGCGAGACGCACACCGGCGCGCTGATGGCCGAGGCGCGCGGCAAGCCGGTGGCCATCGTCGACCGGCTGCCGGGCCGCTGGGTCGAGGCGCCCTCGCCGACACAGTGCGCGAAGATGGGCGCCCTGCTGGCGCGCATGCACCTGGCGGCCGGCGACTTCCCGCGCTTCCAGCCCAACCTGCGCGGCATCGGCTGGTGGAAGGACGCGCTGGTGCGGCTGGAGCCGAAGGTCGCCGACCACCTGTTCCACGAGCTGGCCGAGGAGGTGATCTTCCAGGACAGCTTCTTCCGCAGCCCGCGCTTCGAGCAGCTGCCGAGCGGGCCGATCCACGCCGATCTGTTCCGCGACAACGTGCTGTGGGACGGCGAGCGCATCGGCGGCGTGATCGACTTCTACTTCGCCGGCTGCAGCCTGTGGCTGTACGACCTCGCCGTCACCGTCAACGACTGGTGCGTCGACCTGGCGACGGCGAAGTTCGACCCGGCCCGCGCGCAGGCGCTGCTCGACGCCTACCACGAGGTGCGGCCGCTGACCGACGACGAGCACGAGTGCTGGCGCACGGTGCTGCGGGCGGCGGCGCTGCGCTTCTGGATCTCCCGCCTGTACGACCTGCACCTGCCGCGCCAGGCGCACACGCTGACGCCGCACGACCCGAGCCGCTTCGAGATCACCCTGCGCCAGCGCAAGGCCGACGCGACCCTTCCCTGGCCGCGGCAGTCGGCGCGCGCCGCCCAATAGAATCGCCGCATGCAGATCAACATCCTGCCGGCCGGCGCCGGCATCACCTGGCTGCGCGAGGGCATGCGGCTGTTCGGCCGCCAGCCGGTCGGCCTGCCGGCGATGGTGGTGCTGTACCTGATGATGCTGGTCGTGCCGGCGCTGCTGCCGGTCGTCGGCATCGCCATCTCCGGCGTGCTGGCGCCGTTCGCCTCGGTCGGCCTGCTCGGCGCCTGCCGCGACGTCGCCGACGGCAGGATGCCGACGCCGCTCGCCTTCGCGCTGCCCTTTCGTCCGTCGCCGGCGCGCCTGCAGCTCCTGCGGCTCGGCATCGTCAACGCGATCCTGCTGCTGATCGTCGCCACGCTGGCGATGCTGCTGGTGCCCGAGTTGCCCGGCGGCGAACCCCCCGAGTCGCTGCAGGAGGTGCCGCTGCAGCCGCTTCTGGTGCAGCTGCTGCTCTACCTGCCGGTGATGGCGCTGATGTGGTTCGCGCCGGCGCTCACCGGATGGCACGCCATCGCGCCGGCCAAGTCGATGTTCGGCAGCGTCGTTGCCTGCTGGCGCAACATGGGCGCGATGCTGGTGTTCGGCGTCGCCGCCGGCGTGCTGACGCTCGGTGTCAGCGTGGCGGCCGTGATGCTGCTGAGCGCTGTGATCTCCTCGCGCCAGCTGCTGTCGATCGTGATGGCGCCGGTGGCGCTGGTGCTGATGACCATCGTCCAGGCCAGCCTGTATCCGATGTACCGCTCGGTGTTCGTCGACACCCCGCGCGAGGCGCCCTGACGCACAAGGGTCGACCGACGCCCGCGGCGTCGACGAGGCACTAGGCCGTCTCGAGCTTCGCGATCGCCAGCAGCAGTTCCTTGACGCCCTGCGCGCCGAAATTGATCTTGGCGCGCGCGTCGGTCCCGGAACCCTCGAGCTTGATGATCACGCCCTCGCCGAAGCGGGCGTGGCGCACCGTCTGGCCGATGCGATAGCCGTTCTTCCCGGAACCGGCCGGCGCCGTCGCGGCCTCGGCGGGCCGGACGCCGGCCTCGTGCCAGTCGCCCAGGCGCAGGCCGGCCGCCTCGCGCAGGCGCGGTGTCAGCCACTTAAGGCAGCCTTCCGGCAGCTCGCCGATGAAGCGCGAGCGGATGCCGTAGCGGGTCTGCCCGTGCAGCATCCGGCTCTGCGCGAAGCTCAGATACAGCCGCCGGCGGGCGCGGGTGATCGCCACGTACATCAGCCGCCGCTCTTCCTCCAGGCCGTCGAGCTCCTGCATGCTGTTCTCGTGCGGGAACAGCCCTTCCTCGAGGCCGGTGATGAACACCGCGTGGAACTCCAGCCCCTTGGCGGCGTGCACGGTCATCAGCTGCAGCGCGTCCTGCCCCTCGGCGGCCTGGTTCTCGCCGGCCTCCAGCGCCGCGTGGGACAGGAACGCCGCCAGCGGCGACGGCAGCGCCGCCGCGCCGTCGGCCTGCGTCGCGGCCGCGTCCTGCCCATAGCCCTCCTCGACGACGAAGGCCGCCGCGGCGTTGACCAGTTCCTCCAGGTTCTCGACCCGCTCCGCGCCTTCCTTTTCGCCGCGGTAGTGGCCGAGCAGGTTGCTGCGGCCGAGCACCGCCTCGACGATCTCCGCCAGCGGCAGGCCGGCGGTCTCGAAGCGCAGGCTGTCGATCAGCTGCACGAAGGCGGCGAGGTTCGCGCCGGCCTTGCCGGCCACGCCGCCAACCGCCGCGTACAGGCTCTGCCCGGACGGCTTCGCCGCGTCCTGCAGCTGCTCGATCGTGCGCGCGCCGATCCCGCGCGGCGGAAAGTTGACCACCCTGAGGAACGCCGTGTCGTCGGCCGGGTTCTCGATCAGCCGCAGGTAGGCGAGCGCGTGCTTGATCTCGGCGCGCTCGAAGAAGCGCAGCCCGCCGTAGACGCGATACGCGATGCCGGCGTTGGACAGCGCGTGCTCGATCACACGCGACTGCGCATTGGAGCGATACAGCACCGCGACCTCGCGCCGCGCGTGGCCGTCGGCGACGAGATTCCTCACCTCGTCGACCAGCCACGCCGCCTCCAGCCCGTCGGAACCGGCCTCGAACACGCGCACCGGCTCGCCGGTGCCCTCCGAGGTCCACAGGTTCTTGCCCAGCCGGCGCGCGTTGTGGCGGATCAGCGCGTTGGCCGCGTCGAGGATGTTGCCGTGCGAGCGGTAGTTCTGCTCCAGCCGGATCACGTTGCCGACCCTGAACTCGCGCTCGAAGTCGGCCATGTTGCCGACGTTGGCGCCGCGGAAGGCGTAGATCGACTGGTCGTCGTCGCCAACAGCGAAGATCGCGTTGTGCGCTCCGGCGAGCAGCTTCAGCCACCGGTACTGCAGCGTGTTGGTGTCCTGGAACTCGTCGACCAAGATGTGGCCGAACCGCTGCTGGTAGTGGGCGCGGATCGGCTCGTTGCGCAGCAGCAGCTCGTAGCAGCGCAGCAGCAGTTCCGGGAAATCGACCACGCCCTCGCGCTGGCACTGTGCGTCGTACAGCGCGAAGAGCTCGACGAACCTGCGGTTGTAGGGGTCGTCGACCTCCACCGCGCTCGAGCGCCGGCCCGACTCCTTGGCGTCGTTGATGAACGCCTGCAGGTTGCGCGGCGGGTATTTCTCGTCGTCGACTCCGTTGGCCTTCAGCAGCCGCTTGATCGCCGAGAGCTGGTCGGCGGTGTCGAGGATCTGGAAGGTCTGCGGCAGGCCGGCGTCGCGGTGGTGCGCGCGCAGCAGCCGGTTGCACAGCCCGTGGAAGGTGCCGATCCACATGCCGCGCGTGTTGATCGGCAGCATGGCGCCGACGCGCGCCACCATCTCCTTCGCCGCCTTGTTGGTGAAGGTGACCGCCAGGATGCCTTGCGGGCTCGCCTGGTGCGTCTGGATCAGCCAGGCGATGCGCGTGGTCAGCACGCGCGTCTTGCCCGAGCCGGCGCCGGCGAGGATCAGCGCCGGCTGCGCGGGCAGGGTCACGGCGGCGAGCTGCTGGTCGTTCAGCCCCGCCAGCAGGCGTTCGGACACGGAAGAGATGGGATGGGAAGGCTGCAACACGGGCGATTCTAGGCGACCGCATGGCGTGCCCGTCGCCATGCCGAGCAGTCGCGCTCGGCGCCCGGCCCGTCGAGAGCGCGTCGATATACTGCCCGCCGGACTGCAAGAAGCCACCTGCCACGATGCAAGACAAATACGACCCGCAGCAGGTCGAGACCGCTGCCCAGGCCCACTGGCGCGACAAGGACGCCTATCGCGCTGTCGAGCACGCCGTCGACGCTGCCGGGCGGCCGAAGAAGAAGTTCTACGTCTGCTCGATGCTGCCGTACCCGAGCGGCAAGCTGCACATGGGGCACGTGCGCAACTACACGCTGAACGACGTGCTCTACCGCATCCTGCGCATGCGCGGCTTCAACGTGATGACGCCGATGGGCTGGGACGCCTTCGGCCTGCCGGCGGAGAACGCCGCCATCGACAAGGGCGTGGCGCCGGCCGAGTGGACCCGCGCCAACATCGCCGACATGAAGGCGCAGATGCAGCCGCTCGGCCTGGCCTTCGACTGGAGCCGCGAGGTCGCCACCTGCGACGCCAGCTACTACAAGTGGAACCAGTGGCTGTTCCTCAAGATGCTGGAGGCGGGCATCGCCTACCGCGCTACGCAGGTCGTCAACTGGGACCCGGTCGACCAGACCGTGCTCGCCAACGAGCAGGTGATCGACGGCCGCGGCTGGCGCTCGAACGCTGTGGTCGAGCGGCGCGAGATCCCCGGCTACTACCTGGCGATCACCCGTTACGCCGACGAACTGCTGGCGAGCCTGGAGAAGCTCGACGGCTGGCCGCCGCAGGTGCGGGCGATGCAGGAGAACTGGATCGGCCGCAGCGTCGGCGTGAACTTCGGCTTTCCGTACGAACTCGACGGCCAGCGGCAACTGCTGCGCGTGTTCACCACCCGCGCCGACACCATCTGCGGCGTCACCTTCGTCGCCGTGGCGGCCGAGCACCCGCTGGCCGAGCGGATGGCGCGCGGCAACCCGCAACTCGCCGCCTTCATCGAGCAGTGCCGCAAGGGCGCCGCCACCGAGGCCGACCTGGCCACGATGGAGAAGAAGGGGATGGCCACCGGCTTCTTCGTCGAGCACCCGCTCACCGGCGAGCGCGTCGAGGTGTGGGTCGGCAACTACGTGCTGATGGGCTACGGCGAGGGCGCAGTGATGGGCGTGCCGGCGCACGACCAGCGCGATTTCGAGTTCGCGAAGAAGTACGGGCTCGCGATCAAGCAGGTGATTGCCGTGCCCGGCGAGACCTTCTCTACCGAGGCCTGGCAGGAGTGGTACGCCGACAAGCAGCGCGGCGCCTGCGTGAACTCCGGCCGGTACGACGGCCTGCCGTACGAAGCGGCGACCGACGCGATCGCCGCCGACCTGAAGGCGAAGGGCCTCGGCGAGGCGCAGGTGCAGTACCGGCTGCGCGACTGGGGCATCTCGCGCCAGCGCTACTGGGGCACGCCGATCCCGATCGTCCACTGCGACGCCTGCGGCACGGTCCCGGTGCCGGAGAAAGACCTGCCGGTCGTGCTGCCGGAGAACCTGGTGCCCGATGGCAGCGGCAGCCCGCTGGCGAAGTACGAACCGTTCCTGAAGTGCGCCTGCCCGAAGTGCGGCAAG
>JBHJND010000077.1:0-3186 GCA_048497655.1 Caballeronia novacaledonica | reverse complement strand
GCAGATGAAAGTCGTCGTCACCGGCGGAAGCGGCTTCCTCGGCCAACGCTTGATCCGCGCCCTGTGCGAGCGCGGCCGGCTCTCCGATGCCGCGGGGCGCGAGTGCGCCATCGGGCACATCGTCGCCGTCGACCATGGCCGGTGCGACGAACCGGTCACCGACGGCAGGCTCGTCTATGCGCTGGGCGACGTCGCCGACGCCTCGTTCATCGCCGGCGTGCTCGGCGCCGACACCGGCAGCGTGTTCCACCTCGCGGCGGTGGTCAGCGGCGCCGCCGAGCGCGACTTCGACCTCGGCATGCGCGTGAACCTCGACGGCACGCGCCTGCTGCTCGAAGCGCTCCGGCGGCAGGCGCAGCCGCCGAGGCTGGTGTTTGCCAGCAGCGTCGCGGTGTTCGGCCAGCCGCTGCCCGAGGTGGTCACGGACAGCACGGCGCCGACGCCGCAAGGCAGCTACGGCGTGCAGAAGCTGATCGGCGAGCTGCTGGTCGGCGACTGCTCGCGCAAGGGCTTCGTCGACGGCCGCTGCGTGCGACTGCCGACGATCGTCGTGCGTCCGGGCAAGCCGAACGCCGCGGCGTCGAGCTTCGCCAGCGGCATCATGCGCGAGCCGCTGGCGGGCCGGGAGGCGATCTGCCCGGTCGAGCCATCGACCGGCATGTGGATGTCGTCGCCGGTCACTGCGGTCGAGGCGCTGCTGCACGCGCACGAACTGCCGGCCTCCGCCTGGGGCACGCAGCGCTCGCTGAACCTGCCTGGGCTGACCGCCACGGTGGCGGAGATGATCGAGGCGCTGCGGCAGGCGGCGGGCGAGGAGGTCGCGGCGCGGGTGAGGTTCGAGCCGGACCAGTCGATCGCCCGCATCGTGCGCAGTTGGCCGGCCCGCTTCGACACCGCGCGGGCGCGGGCGATGGGTTTTCCGCAGGACGCCGACTTCGCCTCGATCCTGCGCGACTATATGCGGCAGCACGTGCCGCCGGCCACCCGCTGAGGTTCAGCGCCGGCGGTAGCGGTTGATCTCGTCGCGGGTGCGCTGCGCCGCGATGGCGGCCGCCTGCGCGAAGTCCTCGCCGCTGCCGGCGTAGAGGATCGCCCGCGAAGAGTTGATCAGCATGCCGGTGCCGTCATCGGTCTGCCCGGCGACCACGCTCGCCTGCACGTCGCCGCCCTGCGCGCCGATGCCGGGCACCAGCAGCGGCAGCCGGCCCGCGACGGCACGCACGCGGGCGAGTTCGGCCGGGTAGGTGGCGCCGACCACCAGTCCCAGCTGGCCGCTGCGGTTCCACATCTGCGCCGCCAGCCGCGCCACCCGCTCGTACAGGCGCTCGCCGCCGGCATCGAGCATCTGCAGGTCGTCGCCGCCCGGGTTGCTGGTCCGGCACAGCAGGAATACGCCGCGGTCGGCATAGTCCAGGAACGGCGCGATCGAGTCCTGCCCCATGAACGGCGACAGCGTCACCGCGTCGGCGCCGTAGCGCTCGAAGGCCTCGCGCGCGTAGTGCCCGGCGGTGGCGCCGATGTCTCCGCGCTTGGCGTCGAGCACCACCGGCACCTGCGGGTGCCTGCTGCGCAGCCGGGCGATCAGGCTTTCGAGCTGGTCCTCTGCGCGGGCGCTGGCGAAATAGGCGATCTGCGGCTTGAAGGCGCAGGCGTACGGTGCGGTGGCGTCGGCGATCGCCGCGCAGAAGGCGAAGATCGCGTCGTCGCGTTCGCGCAGGTGCGCCGGGAAGCGGCTCGGATCGGGGTCCAGGCCGACGCACAGCAGGGAGTCGGCGCTTTGCCAGCGCGACTTGAGCTTGTCGATGAAAGTCACGGTCGCAAACGGGGGAGGGCGGCGCCGCGGATTGTAGGCGCCGGCCGAAAGCAGCCGTAAGTGCAAAGGGCCAGCGTCCTGCTGGCCCTTCTTTCCACACCCGGTTCCGGCAAACACGTACCGCCGGCGCCTGGCGAGCGCCGGCGATGCGCGCCTCACTCGAGGACCCGCTCCTTCACGTAGCTGCGGATCAGCGCCAGCAACTCGTCGTCCTGGTACGGCTTGCCGAGATAGGCGTTCACCCCGAGTTCCATTGCCATGCGGCGGTGCTTGTCGGCGGTGCGCGAGGTGATCATCACGATCGGGATCGAGCGCGTCAGCTCGGTGCCGCGCACGTGGCGGGTCAGGTCGAAGCCGTCCATGCGCGGCATCTCGATGTCGACCAGCATCACGTCCGGCCGCACATCCTGCAGCTGGCGCAGCGCGTCGACGCCGTCCTTGGCCAGCATGACCTCGTAGCCGCTGCGCTCCAGCAGCCGCTGGGTCACCCGGCGCACGGTCAGCGAGTCGTCGACCACCATGACCAGCGGCGCCGTCGCCAGCGTCACGCCGGTTTCGCCTTCGGTATCCGGTGCGCGCACTTCCTCCTTCGGCACCGCGGTGGTGGTGTGCGACAGCCGCGGCGGTTCCGGCGCGCGCACGATCAGCTGCACCGGGTTGAGGATCAGCACGATCTCGCCGTTGCCGAGGATCGTCGCGCCGATGATGCCGGCCAGCCGCGAAACCTGCGGGCCGACGTTCTTGACCACCACCTCCTGGTTGGTCGACACCTCGTCGGCGGCCACCGCCATGCGGTCGTCGCCCGAGCGCAGCAGCACCACCGGCACCTGCCGGCCCTGGTGCAACGTCATGTCCTCGCCGAGCAGCTGCGCCATCGCGCGCAGCGCCACCTCGCCGGCGCCCGGCATGTCGATCATGCCGGCGGCGATCGCCTCGGCCACGTCCTCCGGCCGCACGCGCCTGACGTGCTCGACCATGCCGGCCGGGATCGCGTAGCGGCGTCCGCCGACGGTGGCCAGCACGACCTGGGTGACCGCCAGCGTCAGCGGCAGGTTCAGCGTGAAGCGGGTTCCGCGGCCTGCCTCGGAGTTGATCGCGATGCGGCCGCCGAAGGCCGACATCTCCGAGCGCACCACGTCCATGCCGACGCCGCGGCCGGCCAGCTCGGTCAGCTCGGAGGCGGTCGAGAAGCCCGGCGCGAAGATCAGGTCCATCAGCTCGCGGTCGCTCGGGCTCTGGTCGGCGCGCAGCAGCCCGCTGGCGAGTCCCCGGGCGCGGATCCGCTCGAGATCGAGACCGGCGCCGTCGTCGGCGATCGAGATCAGGATCTCGTTGCCCTCCTGGCGGATCTCCATCCGCAGCTCGCCGGTTTC
>JBHJND010000076.1:0-5992 GCA_048497655.1 Caballeronia novacaledonica | reverse complement strand
CCGCGAGGCGGAGGTCGCGTGGCTGGCCACCGGCCGGCAGCCGCAGGGTCGCATCGCCCGCTGGTCAGTGGCGCGCTGCCTGCGCTCGCTCGGCCGTTACGACGAGGCGCTGGGCATCCAGCGCGCGCTCGAGCAGGAGTGGGCGGCGGCCGGCCAGGCCGATGGCTACGTGTACGAGGAAATTGCCGAGTTGCTCGACGCGACCGGCAAGCCCGACCAGGCGCAGCCCTACTTCCGGCGCGCCGCCGACGAACTCGGCAAGGACGCCTGGTTCGTCGAGAACGAGCCGCGGCGGCTGGCCCGCCTGCGCGGCCGCGGCGGCTGACGGCCGGGCGCCGGTCAGGCCTCGCGCGAAGGGATCCGGTACATCCAGATCGCGAGGCCCACGCCGAAGGCGGCCAGCAGCGCCTTCAGCCAGCGCGGCTCGACGAAGAAGACGATCGACACCGCCAGCGTCGCCGACATCAGCGCGATCGCGGTGAGCTTGGTCCGCCGCGGGATCGAGCGGTGCCTTTCCCACTCGAGGATCAGCGGGCCGAACGTGCGGTTGGCGAGCAGCCAGTCGTGGAAGCGGCGCGACGAGCGGGCGAAGCAGGCCGCCGCCAGCAGCATCAGCGGCGTGGTCGGCAGCAGCGGCAGAAAGATGCCGATCACGCCAAGCACCACGCACAGCGCTCCGGCTGCCATCAGCAGCCAGCGCACCAGCGGCGAGCCGTGCTCGCGCACCCGCTCGCGGGTCTCGCCGCCGCGCGCCCCGGCAGGGTCGGTCCGTTCTTCCACGGCGCGAACTTAGCGCAAGCGCACGGCGCCCGCCGCGCCGCCGCGGCTGCGCCTCGCTAGACTGGCCCGCACACCGAGGAACAGGCGAAGGCGGCCCGCCGACGACCCCATGCCGGGGCGCGACTGCCCGCCGACGGGGAGGCCATGACTTCGTCATCCACGCGCAGGCTGGCGGCGGTGCTGATCGCCGACGTCGCCGGCTACAGCCGGCTGATGGAGGGCGACGAGGCCGGAACGCACGCGCGATTGCGGCAGATCCGCGCCGAGGTGACCGATCCGGCGGTGCTTCGCCATGGCGGCCGCATCGTGCGCACCGCCGGCGACGGCATGCTCGTGGAGTTCCCAAGCGCGCGCGCGGCGCTGCAGGCGGCGATCGAGATCCAGCGCGAGATGACCGGCCGCAACCGCGGCCTGCCGGCCGAGCGGCGCATCGACCACCGCATCGGCATCAACCTCGGCGACATCCTGGTCGACGGGCAGGACATCGCGGGCAACGGCGTCAACGTCGCCGCGCGCCTGGAGTCGATCGCGCCGCCGGGCGGCATCGCCGTCTCCGGCACGGTGCGGCAGCAGATCGGCGACGACCTCGGCGTGGACTTCGTCGACGCCGGACAGCAGCAGGTGAAGAACATCGCGCAGCCGATCCGCGTCTTCCGCGTCGAACCGGAGGGGCGGCCGTCGTTGCCGGGCCGCCTGCGCAGTCGCCGCTGGCAGCGCTGGGCCTTTGCCGCCGCCGCCCTGCTCGCCCTGGTTGCAGGCCTCTGGCTCGGCTACCCGCGGCCCGCTGCGGACTCCCCGGCGCCGTCGCTCGTCGTGCTGCCGTTCACCCATCCGGCCCGGCTGCCGGCGGACGAGGCGCTCGCCGCGTCGATGACGCGGCAATTGACCGGCGCCGTGTCGCAACTCGCCGGGCTGACGGTCGTCGCACCGGCGGTCGCAGCGCAGTTCGGCGACCGGCGCGGCGAGGTGCAGAAGATCGTCCGCGAGCTGAACGTGCGCTACGCGCTCGACGGCCGCATCGAGCGCGCGGGCAGCGAAGTCGGCGCCACCGTCCATCTCGTCGACACGGCCAGCGGCAACTCGCTCTGGAGCACGCGCCTGCAGGCGGCCGGGGCCGGCGACGCGGCGCCGCTGGCGCTGGTCGGGCAGCTTGCCGAATCGCTGCGCGCCGCCGTGCGCGCGGCGGAACTGAAGCGGCTGGCGGCGCAGGACGCGCCGGCGAACGCCTACGCGCTGGCGCTCGCCGCCACCGACGCGCTGCAGAAGACCAGCGATGCGCAGCAGCTGGACGCCATCCGGGCGCGCTTCGAGCACGCGCTGGCGCTCGATCCAGAGCACCTCCCGGCGCTCGCCGGCTACGTGCACTCGCTCGTCTACGAGGCCGACCGCACGGCGCCCGGCCCGTTGCGCGAGGCCGTCCTGCGCCGGGCCGACGAGGTGTCGCTGCGCGCCGTCACCCTGCGGCCCGATGACGCCGAGGCCTGGGCGGCGCGGGCCAACGTGCTGCTGTTCGAGGGCCGGCTGGAGGCCGCTGCCGAGGCGGCGCAGCGCGGCCTGCTGCTGAACGCCTACCTGGTGCCGCTGCAGTCCTTCAGCGGCCAGATCAGCCTGGCGCAGGGCCGCGGCGAGCAGGCGCTGGCCGCCTTCGACCGCGGCCTGGCGCTGAATCCGTCGGGGCCCGGGCACGGCGTCCTGATGCACTTCCGTTGCCGCGCGCTGCTGCTGCTCGGCCGCCACGCCGAGGCGATCGAATCCTGCGAGCGCGGCATGGCGTTCGGCCCCGAGTGGCCCGACTACATGGTGCTGGCGGCCGCCTATGCGCTGCATGGCGACTTGCCGCAGGCGGCGCGTGCGCGGGCCGAGCTGCTGCGGCTGCAGCCCGCCTTCTCGATCCGCTGGCACGAAGCGCTCGCCGGCGGCGGACCGGGCACGCCGCCGACGCCGTTCGATCAGCTGCTGCACGAGGGGCTGCGCAAGGCCGGCGTGCCGGAATGAACGCCGGCTCCTGACCACCCCCGCGGGGACTCGCCGCGGTCCCGGAGCGGCCCGGCGACAGCCGCTAGCGACGCAGCGCGTCCCAGACCTTCTGCAGCCGCTTGACCGACACCGGCATCGGCGTGCGCAGTTCCTGCGCGAACAGCGACACCCGCAGCTCTTCGAGCAGCCAGCGGAACTCCTGCAGCCGCGCGTCGGCCTGCCCCTTGCGGGCAGCCAGTTCGCGCAGGTACGGCGTCTGCAACGCGGCGATCTCCGCCAGCCGCTGCGCGTCGCGCGCCGGCTCGGCCTTGAGCTTGTCCAGCCGCAGCGCGATCGCCTTGAGATAGCGCGGATAGTGGGCCAGCTGCGCCGGCGGCGTGGCGGCGACGAAGCCGCGCGGGAACAGCCGCGACAGCTGCTCGCCGGTGTCGGCGCAGGCGGCCGCGAAGGCCCGCGCGGCGTTCAGTCTCTTCGGCAGCGACGCCGCCTCCTGCACGATCGCCGTCAGCAGGCGGGCCACTTCCTGCGCAATCAGCGACAGCCTGCCGCGCGCCTCGTCGCGGCGGGCGAGGAAGGAGGCGCGGTCGGTGGGCCAAGGCTCGGCGAGCGCCGTGCGGTCGAGCGCCGCGTCGACCACCTCGCCGCGCAGCGCCTCGAAGCTGGGCAGCGCGGCGGCGAGCGCCGGCACCGTGCCGGCCTGCATCGCAGTGGTCTGCAGCGGCGCCAGCGACTTCTCGATGAACTTCACCTGCTCCTTCAGCTGCAGGCGGAACAGCCGGCGCAGGCCCTCGCGGTGCTTCTCGCGCGCCTGCTGCTGGTCGTCGAAGACTTCCAGCGCGCAGTGCTCGCCGCGGTCGACCAGCGCCGGGAAACCGACCATCGTCTGCCCGCCGCGGCGGATCTCGAGCAGCTCGGGCAGCTCGCCGAAGTCCCAGTCGGTGATGCGCTCCTGCAGTTCCGGCGCCACCTTGACGTCGCGCTCGGCCACCGCCTGGAAGCTCTTCTGCGCCTCGCCGCCGAGCTCGGCGCGCAGCTGCGGCAGGCTGCGGCCCATCGCCAGCTGCCGGCCGTGCTCGTCGATCACCTTGAAGTTCATCGACAGGTGCGCCGGCAGCGTCTCGCGTTTGAAGTCCTCGGGCCGGGCGACGACCGACCGCTGATCGCGCAGGTCATCGATCAGCGCGTCGGTCAGCAGGCGCCCTTCCTGCACGCGGCCGCCGCAGCGCTCGACGAAGCCGGCGGCGTACTCCGGCAGCGGCACGCAGTGCCGGCGCAGCTTCTGCGGCAGCGACTTGAGCAGCAGGTGCGCCTTGTCCTTCAGCATCCCCGGCACCAGCCAGTCGCAGCGCGCCTGGTCGACCTGGTTGAGCAGGTACAGCGGCACGGCCAGCGTCGCCCCGTCGCGCGGGCTGCCCGGCTCGAAGTGATAGGTCAGGGCCATGGCCACGCCGCGCATCTCGAGCGTCTTCGGGAACAGCTCGGTGGTGACGCCGGCGGCCTCGTGCCGCATCAGCTCGTCGCGCGACAGGAAGAGCAGTTTCGGGCTGTCCTTCTCCGCCTTCGCACGCCACTTGTCGAACTGCGCCGCGGTGCACACGTCGAGCGGCAGCAGACGGTCGTAGAAGGCGTAGATCAGCTCCTCGTCGACCAGCACGTCGAGCCGGCGCGTCTTGTGCTCCAGCTCGCGGATCTCCCTCACCAGCCGCTGGTTGTGGGCGAAGAAGGGCGCCCGCGTGTCGAGCTCGCCCACGACCAGCGCGGCGCGGATGAAGATCTCACGCGCCGCCCTGGGGTCGGCCGGGCCGAAGTGCACGCGCCGCTGCTGGTAGACGGTCAGGCCGTACAGCGTGGCCCGCTCGAGCGCTACCACCTGGCCGGCCTTCTTCTCCCAGTGCGGGTCGCTGCAGGACTTCTTCAGCAGGTGGCCGCCCACCTTCTCGATCCACGCCGGCTCGATACCAGCCACCGTGCGGGCGAACAGGCGCGAGGTCTCGACGAGTTCCGCCGCCATCAGCCACCGCCCTGCCTTCTTCGCGAGCGGCGAGCCGGGCCAGACGAAGAACTTGATACCGCGCGCGCCGGAGTAAGGCGGCTCGCGGAAATCGGCGTCGAGCACCCGCGTGCCGACGTTGCCCAGCAGCCCGGTGAGCAGCGCCAGGTGCACCGCCTCGAACGCCGGCGCCTGTGTCAGGTCCAGCGGCGCATTCGGCTTCCAGCCGAGTTCGGCGACCTGCGTGACCAGCTGGGTGTGCACGTCGCGCCACTCGCGCACCCGCCGCGCCGACAGGAAGTTCTCGTGCAGCTCGTCGGTCAGCTTGCGGTTCGACTTCTTGTGCTCGATGCGCTGGTGCACGAAGTCCCACAGGCGCAGGAAGGTCAGGAAGTCCGAGCGCTCGTCGGCGAACTTGCGGTGCGCCGCGTCGGCCGCGTCCTGCGCCGACAGCGGCCGCTCGCGCGGGTCCTGCACCGACAGCGCGCTGGCAATGACCAGCACCTCGTGCAGGCAGTTGCGATCGCGTGCCGCCAGCAGCATGCGGCCGACGCGCGGGTCGACCGGCAGCCGCGCCAGTTCGCGGCCGACCGGCGTCAGCTCGTTGTCGTCGTCGACCGCGGCGAGCTCCGCCAGCAGCTGGTAACCGTCGGCGATCGCCCGCGCCGGCGGCGGCTCGACGAACGGGAATTGCCCCACTTCGCCGAGGTGCAGCGAGCGCATGCGCAGGATCACCGCCGCCAGCGACGAGCGCAGGATCTCCGGGTCGGTGAACTTCGACCGCTGGGCGAATTCGGCCTCGTCGTACAGGCGGATGCAGACGCCGTCGGCGACGCGACCGCAGCGGCCGGCGCGCTGGTTGGCCGCCGCCTGCGAGATCGGCTCGATGCGCAGCTGCTCGACCTTGTTGCGGTACGAGTAGCGCTTCACCCGCGCCAGGCCGGTGTCGACCACGTAGCGGATGCCGGGCACGGTGAGCGAGGTCTCGGCGACGTTGGTCGCCAGCACGATGCGCCGGCCCGAGGTGCCGGGCCTGAACACGCGCTCCTGCTCCTCGACCGACAGCCTTGCGTACAGCGGCAGGATCTCGGTGGCCGGCGGATGGTGCTTGCGCAGCGCCTCGGCCGCCTCGCGGATCTCGCGCTCGCCGGGCAGGAACACCAGCACGTCGCCGCGGCCGGCGCGCGCGCACTCGTCGACCGCGTCGACGATGCCGTCCATCAGCGTGCGGTCGTCGGCGTCGTC
>JBHJND010000075.1:0-3752 GCA_048497655.1 Caballeronia novacaledonica | reverse complement strand
GTGGACACCGCGACGTACTTGGCCACCGAGCCGAAGCCGGGGCAGTTGTCGGTGATCGGCAGGTCGTTGTCGATCGTCTTCGGCACGTGGATCGCCTGCAGCGGGTAGCCCATCGTCGCCGACAGCTGCGAGACCTTCAGGCAGGTGTCGGCCGAGTCGCCGCCGCCGTTGTAGAAGAAGTAGCCGATGTCGTGCGCCCGGAAGACCTCGATCAGCCGCTCGTACTGCGCGCGGTCCTGCTCGAGGCTCTTGAGCTTGTAGCGGCAGGAGCCGAAGGCGCCGCCCGGGGTGTGCTTCAGCGCCGCGATCGCCGCCGGCGACTCGCGGCCGGTGTCGATCAGATCCTCGTGCAGCGCGCCGAGGATGCCGTTGCGGCCGGCGAAGACCTTGCCGATGCGGTCCTTGTGCCTGCGGGCCGTCTCGATCACGCCGGCGGCGCTGGCGTTGATCACCGATGTCACGCCGCCGGACTGGGCGTAGAAGGCGTTGCGGGGGGCGGTCTTGGCGCGGGCCATCAGTTGCTCTCCTGTTGCGGTTGCCTTGTGTCGTATGCGCGGTCAGTCGATGCGGACCGACTCCATGTTGGGCGCGTTGTCGGCCCGGTGCACCACGGTGACGTTGCTGCGCATCGCCCAGGGGATCATCTGGCGGTGCAGGGGGACGTGGTGGACCTGGGCGTTGTGCTCCTTCAGCGCGTCCCAGACGACCTGCCGGCGCCGGTCCGGGTTCATCTCGACCGCGGCGGCGTCGATCAGGGCGTCGAGCCTGGGGTTGAGGTAGCGGCCATAGTTGAAGCCGCCGTTGCCGGTCTTCTCGTCGGGCGAGCGCAGCACCGGCGAGAGGGTCGTCTGGGCGTCGGTGATGGCGCCGCCCCAGCCGAGCATGAAGAAGCTGGTGTCGTGCTTCTCCAGCTTGGGGAAGTAGGTGGCGCGCGGCATTGCCGTCACCTTGGTCACGATGCCGACGCGGGTCAGCATCGCCGCGACGGCAATGCAGACCTCCTCGTCGTTGACGTAGCGGTTGTTGGGGCAGTCGAGAGTCACCTCGAAACCGCTCGGGTAGCCGGCATCGGCCAGCAACTGCTTCGCCTTCGCCGGATCGTGTGGCAGGCGCTGCTCGATCTCCGGCGACGAGGGCAGGGTCGACGGCGTCATGCCGCCGGTGGGCAACGCCGAGCCGCGCATGGTCCGCGTCCGCAGCGCCTCGATGTCGACCGCCTGGTAAACGGCGCGGCGCACCCGTGCGTCCTTGAACGGGTTCCTGCCCTTGACGTTCGAGTACAGCAGCTCGTCGCGGCTCTGGTCGAAGCCGAGGAAGACGATGCGGTTCTCCGGGCCGCGCACGACCTTGGTCTCCCTGGTTGCCTCCAGCCGCGCCAGGTCCTGCGGCGGCGGGTCGAGCACGAAGTCGATCTGCCCGGACAGCAGGGCGGCGGTGCGCGTCGCATCTGCGCTGACCTGGGTGTAGACCACCTCGGTGACGTTGCCCGGCGCGCGGCCCTCGCCGGCGCCCCACCAGCCGGCATTGCGCCTGAGCACCGTCTTCACGCCGGGCTCGCGCGAGACGAGCGTCCACGCGCCGGTGCCGTTGGCGTTGCGCGAGGCGAAGGTCTCCTCCTTGCCCTTGAAGTCCAGCGGCCGCTCGACCTTGTTCTTGACCGCCCACGCCCGGCTCATGATGTAGATCGTCGTGGCGTGCTCGAGGGTGATCGGGTTGGGCTTGTCCTGCACGAACTCGACCGTGTAGTCGTCGATCCGGCGCGGCCTGCCGACCGGCGCCGCGTACTGGCGCAGCTGCGAGTTCGGATGCTGGGCGCGCTCGAAGGAGAAGACGACATCGTCGGCGGTGAACGGCGAGCCATCGTGGAATTTCACGCCGCGGCGCAGGTTGAAGCGCCAGGTCGTCGCGTTGACCTGCTGCCAGCTCACCGCCAGCCCAGGCACTAGCTGCAGCGTGTTGTCGCGCATCACCAGCGAGTCGTGCACCGACTGCGAGAACAGGTTGGTGAAACCTTCGTTCTGCGAGTGGGGATCGGCCGTCTGCGGGTCGCCCTGCGAGGCCCAGCGCAGGGTCTTGCCGTGCGCCGGCATGGCCAGCACGGCCGCGCACAGCGCCAGGGCGATGCCCGGATGTTTCATCGGCGTCTCCTGCCCCGAAAGGAACGCGGCGAGTCTAGCGGCCGGCGAGCAGCGCGCGCACCTTCTGCAGGTCCTCCGGCGTGTCGACACCGGGAGGCAGCGGCTCGGCCAGCGGCAGCACGGCGACGCCAAAGCCGTGCCACAGGGCGCGCAACTGCTCGAGGTTCTCCTGCTCTTCGATCGGCGCCCGCGGCAGGCCGGGGAAGCGGCGCAGGAAGCCGGCACGGTACGCATACAGGCCGACGTGGCGCCAGGCGGGCAGGCCTTCGGGCAGCCGATCGCGCGCTGCCGCGAACGCATCGCGTGCCCAGGGAATCGGCGCGCGCGAGAACAGCAGCGCCCGGCCGCCGGCGTCGGTGACCACCTTGACAACGTTCGGGTCGAAGAACTCGGCGGCATCGGCCAGCGGGTGCGCCGCGGTGGCCATCGCGCAGTCCGGCCGCTGGGCGAGCAGGCCGGCAACGCGCGTCACCACCTGCGGCGGCAGCAGCGGCTCGTCGCCCTGCAGATTGACGACGATCGCCTCGTCGGCAAGCTGCAGCGTGTCGGCTGCCTCGGCGAGCCGGTCGGTGCCGGTAGGATGGTCGGCGCGGGTGCGCACCGCGGCGACGCCGAAGCGCTCGCAGGCGGCCAGCACCTCGTCGCTGTCGGTGGCGACGACCACGAGGGACGCTCCGCTTGCCGCGGCGCGTCGGGCGACGCGAACCACCATTGGCTCGCCGGCCAGGTCGGCGAGCGGCTTGCGCGGCAGCCGGGTCGAGGCGAGCCGGGCCGGGACGATGGCGACGAAGCCCCCCATGCGAGGGGATCAGCCGTCGTTGTCTGCGGCGGCCGGCTCGTCGAGCCGACGCGCCTCGCTTTCGAGCAGAACGGCGATGCCGTCGCGGATCGGGTAGGCGAGGCCAGCGGCGCGCGAGATCAGCTCCTGGTGCTCGCGGTCGTATTCGAGCCGCCCCTTGGTGACCGGGCAGACCAGGATTTCAAGCAGGCGATGGTCCATCGTTGGCGCGCTCGTCGGATTGCCGATTCGGTTCGATCTTCGCCTCGATCAGGTCGACCAGCGCCGGTTCGATGCGGGTGCGCAGGCTGACCGCGCAAAGCCGGCCGTCGGTCTTCATGGCGGCGCTGGCGCGGCATTTTACGGCGTCCTTCTCCGTCACCAGAGCAACGTCGTATTCGCGGCCGAAGAAGGGGCTGACGGCGAAGTCATGGTGGTCCGGGAGCGGCACCTCCTCGATCGTCAGCCCGGCGGCGCGCAGCATGGCGAAGAATCTCTCCGGTGCTGCGATTCCGGCCGCAGCGACGACGCGTGTGCCGGTTCGCTGCTGTTCCTCGACCAGTGCCGACAGCGACGCGCGGCGGCCCGGGTCGGCCACCGAATAGACCTCGTCGAGTTCGGCGTTCATCGTGAACACCTGGCCGTGAATGCGCAGCGGCGGCACTTCGCCGTTGAGCACCACCGCGTCGACGCTCTTCAGACGCTGCGGCGGCTCGCGCAGCGGCCCCGCCGGCAGCAGCCAGCCGTTGCCGATCCCCTTGAAGTGCAGCACGGCGATCTCGACATCGCGCGCCAGCCGCGGATGCTGCAGGCCGTCGTCGCAGACGATCACGTCG
>JBHJND010000074.1:0-2626 GCA_048497655.1 Caballeronia novacaledonica | reverse complement strand
TCGGTCCAGTCGATGTCGTCCGGGGCGGAGGAGACCAGCCCAAGCCCGAGCGCCGTCTCGGCGTCGAGCGGCTGCCCCGCTGTCGCGCGCCGGCTCGGCGGGCAGGGCGAGCATGTAGCTGCGGTCGCAGGCGAGCGCCAGCTCCAGCAGCGTGCTGGCGAAGCAGGAGCCCGGCTCGATCAGCGCGAACAGGCTGCGCGAGGAAACGTCGAGCCGGCTCAGCGTGCGGCGGATGAAGCCGATCGTCTCCCGGACGAACCAGTGGTCCCGGTGCGCCAGCAGCGTGCTGTCTGCGGCCAGCACGGCGCCTGCGTCGCCGGCGCTCCTGATCAGCCAGGTGCCGATGTCCAGCTCGTTGGTGCGCATCGACAGGATCGCGTCGTCCAGCTCGCGGGCCATCGCCAGCGGATACCAGTTGCTGCCTTCGGCGACGATGGCGTCGATCGCCCTCGGCTGCTCGTCGACCGGGGCCCTGACGATGAAGGTCGCCGTGCGGCGGGCGCGGTCGATCTCGACCGCAACGTGCCGGTAGCGCAGCGCGTCGGCTTCGACCGTGCGCTCGAGCGGGTCCAGCACCACGCCCCTGGCGTCGGCCGGCCGGTCGCTCGCCGCGGCGAGCTGCAGCGCGCGGCTGCGCACCGTCTGCGCGAACACCGCCGGCCTGGCGATGTCGTCGACCAGACGCCAGTCCCTGGCCCGCTGTCCGCGCACGCCTTCGGTCGTCGTGCAGAAGATGTCGGCCAGGTCGTGCCGCACGCGGCGCTTGTCGGTCAGGCGCGTCAGGCCGCCGGTGCCGGGCAGCACGCCGAGCAGCGGCACCTCGGGCAGGCTCACCGAGCTCGACCGGTCGTCGACCAGCACGATCTCGTCGCACGCCAGCGCCAGTTCGTAGCCGCCGCCGGCGCAGGATCCATTGACCGCGGCGAGGAACTTCAGGCCCGAGTGCCTCGACGAATCCTCCAGGCCGTTGCGCGTTTCGTTGGTGAACTTGCAGAAGTTCACCTTCCAGGCGTGGCTGGAGACGCCGAGCATGAAGATGTTGGCGCCCGAGCAGAACACCTTGTCCTTCAGGCTGGTGATCACCACCGTGCGCACCTCGGGGTGCTCGAAGCGGATGCGGTTGACCGCGTCGGCGAGTTCGATGTCGACGCCGAGGTCGTAGCTGTTGAGCTTCAGCTTGTACCCCGGGCGCAGGCCGCCGTTCTCGTCGAAGTCGGCCGCCAGCGTGGCCAGCGGGCCGTCGAAGCTCAGCTTCCAGTGCCGGTAGAGGGAAGGGTGGGTCTGGTAGTCGACCCGCTGGGCGACGGTCATGTGAGCCTCTGCCGAAGAGAACCATAATGCATGTCAGTGCCGGGAACAGGCATCATAATGCATACCTGTCTTTCCGTCAGCTCGCGCCGCGGCCGCCGAGGCGGCTCAGGCCGGCAGGCGCAGCGCCCGACGAACGACGTCCCGCAGCGCGGCGAAGGTCGCCTGCAGCGGCTGGGCGCTGGTGTCGAGCCTGAACTCCGCCTTCGAGTAGAACGGCGCGCGGCCGGCAAGGATGCGCTTCAGGTCCTCCATCGCCTCCTTGCTGTCGGCCATCGGCCGCATGTCGCCCTGGGCGGCGACGCGCTTCATGTGATCCTCGGGATCGGCTTGCAGCCACACGGTCGTGCAGTGGGCAAGCAGCAGATTGAAGGTAGCCGGATCGGAAACCAGGCCGCCCGGAATAGCGATGACTGCCTCGGGGTAGATCTGGATCGCCTCCTCGAGCGCCCGGCGCTCGTAGCGCCGGTAGGCGTTCATCCCGTACAGCGCCTGGATCTCGGCGACGCTGCAGCCGGTGAACTTCTCGATCTCCTCGCCCAGTTCGACGAACGGGAAGCCGAGGTCCTCGCCGAGCAGCCGGCCGAGCGTCGACTTGCCGGCACCGCGCAGCCCGAGCAGCGCCACGCGCGAGCTGCGCTGCAAGTTGGCGCCGCCGGTGCCGAGCATCTCGCCCACCGCGACACGCACGCGGCGCAGCGTCGCCTCGTCGCGCCCTTCCAGCAGTTCGCGCAGCAGCAGCCACTCGGGCGAGGACGTCGTCGCGTCGCCGATCAGTTCGGCCGGCGAACAGTGCAGCGCCGCCGCCAGCCGGTGCAGCACGACCAGCGAGGCGTTGCCGATGCCGTACTCGAGGTTGGCCAGGTAGCGTTCGGAGATGTCCGCCGCCCCGGCCACCGCCCTGCGGGTCAGGCCGCGGCGCGAGCGCAGCGCGCGCACCCGTTCGCCGAGGGCGACGAGCAACGCATCGCGCCCCTCATGCTCGCCGTGGGCCGGCCTCGGCGCCGGTCGCCGCGGACTGCCCTTCGCCGCCTGGCGACGGCGCCCCGAAGGCGGCCGACGCACTATAGTGCCGGACACGTCGGTTCGTCAGCGCTATTGTTCATGAGAAGCACAATAGTTCATCACCGGTCGCAAGGCAAACCCAGCCGGCGATGCGCGCTCCTGCGCACCGACCGGCCCGGCCAGCGGCGGGTGGACGTCGAGACGCCCGCCGGGCGCTCGTCTTCGCCGCGGGCAGGTCGGCAGTTGCCCGCCGCGGGCGAGGAGCGAGACTGATGAGCGACGCCCGCCGCTTCGTCGAGATCGAATGGGCCGG
>JBHJND010000073.1:0-8926 GCA_048497655.1 Caballeronia novacaledonica | reverse complement strand
CTCGCACATCTCGCAGATCGGCGTCGAGGTGAGCGACAGCCCGTACGTGGTCGTCAACATGCGGCTGATGACGCGCATGGGCCGCGCGGTGTTCGACGTGCTGCGCGAGGACGGCGAGTTCGTGCCGTGCGTGCACTCGGTGGGCAAGCCGCTGGCGCCTGGCGAGAAGGACGTGCCCTGGCCGTGCAACGACACCAAGTACATCGTGCACTTCCCGAAGAGCCGCGAGATCTGGAGCTTCGGCTCCGGCTATGGCGGCAACGCGCTGCTCGGCAAGAAGTGCCTGGCGCTGCGCATCGCCTCCTACATGGGCCGTGACGAAGGCTGGCTGGCCGAGCACATGCTGATCCTGGCAGTGACCACGCCGGCCGGCAGGAAGTACCACGTTGCCGCCGCCTTTCCGTCGGCCTGCGGCAAGACCAACTTCGCGATGCTGATCCCGCCGGCCGCCTTCGCCGGCTGGAAGGTGTCGACCGTCGGCGAGGACATCGCCTGGATCAAGCCGCACGAGGACGGCCGCCTCTACGCCATCAACCCCGAGTACGGCTGCTTCGGCGTGGCACCCGGCACCAGCGACAAGAGCAACCACAACGCGATGGCGATGCTGCATTCGAACGTCATCTTCACCAACGTCGCGCTAACCGACGACGGCGACGTGTGGTGGGAGGGCATGGGCCCCGCACCGGCGCACCTTCTCGACTGGCAGGGCAAGGAGTGGACGCCGGATTGCGGCCGCAAGGCGGCGCATCCGAACGCCCGCTTCACCGTGGCCGCGATGCAGTGCCCGGTGATCGACGTCGACTGGGAAGACCCGAACGACGTGCCGATCGATGCCTTCGTCTTCGGCGGCCGGCGGTCGGACACGGTGCCGCTGGTGACCGAGGCGCGCAACTGGACCGAGGGCGTGTACATGGCGGCGACCATGGGCTCGGAAACGACGGCCGCTGCGGCGGGCGCGCAGGGCGTGCTGCGGCGCGACCCGTTCGCCATGCTGCCGTTCTGCGGCTACAACATGGCCGAGCACTTCGCGCACTGGCTGGAACTGGGCAGGAAGCTCACCGCCGGCGGCGCGAAACTGCCGAAGCTCTTCTGCGTCAACTGGTTCCGCACCGACGAGAAGGGGCGGTTCGTCTGGCCGGGATTCGCCGAGAACATGCGAGTGCTGCAGTGGATGGTGGAGCGGATCGAAGGTCACGGCGGCGGCGAAGAGCACCTGCTCGGCGTGACGCCGCGCTACGAGGACCTGAACTGGAGCGGCCTGAACTTCTCGTTCGAGGACTACCAGCGCATCACCGCGATCGACACCGCACAGTGGCGGCGCGAACTGGCGCTGCACGGCGAACTGTTCGAGAAACTGCGCGACGGCCTGCCTGCCTCGCTGCAGGGCGTCAGGCAGAAGCTGGAGCAGTCGCTGCCGGCTTGAGCGTGGCGGGCGGTTCGGCTGGCATCCGGGGCATCCGGGCGGCCGGCGCAGCGGCTGGGGCACGCCGATGGGCGGGCCGGCGGTGACCTTGGTCGCTTCTGTCCTTGTGGCCGCTGCCGATCCGGCCGACACTTCGCCGTTATCTTGCTGATGGTGCTGCCCGCGCGTCCGCGTCGGCAGCCGTGACGTTGCCGCGGACGCGGCGCAGTGGTGCTGCCGAGGTGGCAGCGGCAATCGGAAGCGATGGCCAAGACGACGGGTCGATCTTCTGCCGGGCCTAGGCGCCGCAAAGGCTCAGACGAGAGTAAGCACTCGCACGTCGAGCTCGGCACGACGCGGAGCCGCTGGGATCCGAATGCCGGGGCCGACTTCGCGATCACGACCGTAAATGTCCCCGATCGACTGGACGCGCAGGAAGTAAGGGCTCGCGCCTCCGTCGATTCGGCCCCGCCTTCCGTTCGACGCTTCCGCCGCGTCGACCTGGGGCCTGCCCTCCGCTGGCTGCTCGCCTTGGCTGTCCTGGGAGCCGTGGTGTGGGGCGCCGTGCGGCTGGCCGGACCGCTACGCACGGCGATATCGCCGCGAGGTGTCGAGGGGCAGATCGCCGAGGCGCTCAACGTCCCGGTGTCGGTTCGGGCAACCGACCTGCGCTTCCTGCCGTCGCCACGGCTGGTCGTGACCGACGTCCTCGCGCACGGAGGGCTGCGGCTACCGGAGATCACGGTCAACTTCAACTGGCGGGACGTCGCTCGTGGCCTGCAGACGTCGACCTGGGTACTCGGCGAGGCGAGGATTGCGCCGGTCGAACTGACCGGCGAGCAGGCGCTGATGCTGTTGCAGTCCGTGCGGCGGGCAAGTCGCCTGTCGGCAGCGGTTTCGACGATCCGTTTCGAGTCGGTCGGTTTTGCCGACGTCGCGCTCCTGCCGGGGCGGTACGAGGCAGTCGTCCGGCGCGGCGTCGGACAGCAGGACTTCGAGGCGGTCAGCGTCAAGCGTCTGGATGGCGCCGGGCAGATGGAGCTGGAGGTCAGGCCGGCGCCGACAGCCGACGGGAGGGCAACCTTCAAGCTCTTCGCAAGCCAGTGGCTGCCCGCGGCGGGGCCTGCGGTGTCCTGGAACGAGGGGACCGCGCAGGGAGAGTTCCGTGCCGACCAGCTGAAAGTCGATTCCTTCAGCGTCGGCGCGCGCTTCGGCAATCTGAACGGAACCGCGCTGCTGGAGCGCGATACGCGCGGCTGGCGGCTGAGCGGCAACGTGCGCAGCACTGACGTGAGCGTCGAGGAGCTGATCCGGTACCTGACCACGCCGGCCGGGTCCGAAGCGGCGCCGACTCCGGGGCCATTTCGCGGAACCGCCAGGATCGACCTTGCGTTGGCTGGCTCCGGCCCGACGGCGAGGGAAGCGTTGCAGGGGGCGACCGCGTCGGGACCGGTATCGGTGTCGGGTGCCACGCTCGCCGGCATCAACCTCGGGCTGGTCGCGACGCAGGGAAGCGCCGGCGCCGCTGGCGGTATGACCCGGCTGACCGACCTCGATCTTGAGATGATCGGCTCGGCGGACGGCCTGGAGGTCCGCAGCCTTGCCGGCCGCGCCGGTGGCCTGCGGGTCCGCGGCGGTTTCTCCGTCGATCGGAAGCTGCAGCTGCGCGGTTCGATCCGGTCGGAGGTGTCCTCGCCGCGCGGAGTCGCCGGAGCCGACGTCCGCCTGGGCGGAACCGTGGCGGCGCCCACTTACCGATAGCACTGCCCGGTCGACATCGGCGGCCATCGGTTCCTGTTTCACGTGGAACACGCTGTCGATGGTTCCACGTGAAACATTCCTTGGCCCGGGGCGGGGCCATCTTGCAGGGCGCAAGCCGGTCCGCTTCCTATAATCCGCCCCCTCCGCGGCAACCGCGCGCCGCCCAACGATGCTCTATCCCTCGCAATTCGACGTCATCGTGATCGGCGGCGGACACGCCGGGACCGAGGCCGCCCTCGTCGCCGCCCGGATGGGCGCATCGACGCTGCTGCTGACGCACAGCATCGAGACCCTGGGGCAGATGTCCTGCAATCCGTCGATCGGTGGCATCGGCAAGGGCCACCTCGTCAAGGAGGTCGACTCGCTCGGCGGGGCAATGGCAGCGGCGGCCGACGAGGCCGGCATCCAGTTCCGCATCCTCAACGGTTCGAAGGGGCCGGCGGTGCGCGCCACCAGGGCGCAGGCCGACAGGGTCCTCTATCGCCAGGCCATTCGCCGGCGCCTGGAAGACCAGCCGAACCTCCTGCTGTTCCAGCAGGCGGTCGACGACCTGATACTGGACGGGGAGCGTGTCGCCGGCGCGGTGACGCAGTCCGGCATCCGCTTCCTAGGCCGCGCCGTGGTCCTGACAGCCGGAACGTTCCTGAACGGCCTGATCCACATCGGAATGAAGAGCCATGCTGCCGGGCGGGCGGGGGATCCGCCGTCACTCTCGCTGGCGGCGCGCCTGCGCGAGCTGAAGCTGCCGCAGGGTCGGCTGAAGACGGGCACGCCGCCGCGCATCGACGGCCGCACGATCGACTTCAGCCGCTGCGAAGAGCAGCCCGGCGTCCTCGATCCGGTACCCGTGTTCTCGTTCCTCGGCGACGCTGAGCAGCATCCGCGCCAGGTGCCGTGCTGGATCACGCACACCAACTCGCAAACGCACGACTTGATCCGCGCCAACCTCGACCGTTCGCCGATGTACTCGGGCGTGATCGAGGGCGTCGGGCCGCGCTACTGCCCGTCGATCGAGGACAAGGTCCACCGCTTCGCCGGCAAGTCGAGCCACCAGATCTTCCTCGAGCCGGAGGGCCTGACGACCAACGAGTTCTACCCGAACGGCATCTCGACCAGCCTGCCGTTCGACGTCCAGTTGCAGATCGTCCGCTCGGTGAAGGGACTCGAGAACGCGCACGTATTGCGGCCGGGATACGCGATCGAGTACGACTACTTCGATCCGCGGGCCCTGAAGAGCTCGCTGGAAACCAGGGCGATCGCGGGCCTGTTTTTCGCCGGCCAGATCAACGGCACCACCGGCTACGAGGAAGCCGCCGCCCAGGGCCTGCTGGCCGGCATCAATGCCGCGTTGCAAGTCCAGGGGCGGGAGCCATGGTCGCCGCGCCGCGACCAGGCCTACGTCGGGGTGCTGGTCGACGACCTGATCACCCGCGGCGTGGCCGAGCCGTACCGCATGTTCACCAGTCGTGCCGAGTACCGGCTGAGCCTGCGCGAGGACAATGCCGACCAGCGCCTGACGGAGATCGGCAGGAAGCTGGGCTGTATCGATGACCGGCGCTGGCAGGTCTTCTGTCGCAAGCGCGATGCGGTCGAGCGGGAACTCGAGCGGTTGCGTTCGACCTGGGTGAACCCGCGCCTGGTCGGTCCGACCGAGGCCGAGCGGGTGCTCGGAAAGATGCTTGAACGTGAGTACACACTGTCTGATCTGCTGAGACGCCCAGAGGTTTCGTACGACCGGCTATTGACGTTAGTGAGCGCTGACAACCGACCTCTCGGTGGGCCGCCCGCCGAAGGGGCAGGCGAGCGCCAGGTGGCCGAGCAGGTCGAAATCACCACCAAGTACGCCGGCTACATCGCCCGTCAGCGCGACGAAGTGGCGCGGCACGAGGCGCACGAGTCGACCCGGATTCCCGAGGGTCTGGACTACGCGCTGGTGTCCGGGCTGTCGATCGAGGTGCGGCAGAAGCTGGCGTCTGCCCGGCCGGAAACCGTCGGCCAGGCAGCGCGGGTCTCCGGCGTCACGCCGGCGGCGATCTCGCTCCTGCTGGTTCACCTGAAACGCCGATCGAAGGGCAGCGCGCCGGTCGGCTCGGGCGACGAGCTTGCCGCCTGAGCTGGGCGCCGCGCAGATCGGTGCCGGAGCCGAGCGGCTCGGGGTCGCGCTCGACGCGGCGCAGCTCGGGCAGCTTGCCGCCTACGCGCGCCTGCTCGTGCGCTGGAACGCGACCCACAACCTGACCGCGATCCGCAGCGGCGAGGAGATGCTGACGCATCACCTGCTCGACTCGCTCGCGCTGGTGCCGCACCTCGTGCGTGCCACGCACGGTGGCGCGGCGCGGGTGCTCGATGTCGGCAGCGGCGGCGGGCTGCCGGGGATCGTGCTCGCGGTGGCGCTGCCGCAGGCACGCCTCACGCTCGTCGACGCCGTGCAGAAGAAGTGCGCCTTCCTGACCCAGGCGCGGCTCGAGCTGCGCCTGTCCAACGTCGAGGTCGTGCACGCTCGCATCGAAGCGATGAGCGGGCCCCTGCACGACGTCGTCGTCTCGCGCGCGCTCGCCTCGCTCGCCCAGTTCGTCGGCTGGACCCGCCACCTGCTGGTTCCTGGCGGCTGCTGGCTGGCGATGAAGGGGAGGCTGCCGGCCGATGAGCTGGCCGCGCTGCCGGCCGACGTGCGGGCGACGGTCGTGCCGATTGCCGTGCCGGGCCTCGACGAGGAGCGGCACCTTATAGAGATGAGGACACGATGAAGACGATCTTGCCTGCCCTTGCCCTTGCGCTGCTCGTCGCCGCCTGCTCGACCTCGGGGCAGCGGCCGACGCTGGAAACGGTGTCGCGCGTCGATCTCGACCGCTACGCCGGGACCTGGCACGAGGTGGCGCTGTACCCGAACCGTTTCCAGCAGTCCTGCGCGGCCGATACGACGGCGACCTATACGCCGCTCGGCGACGGGCGGATCGGCGTGCGCAACCGATGCCTTCGCGGCGACGGCACCGAGATGTCGGTCGACGGCGTCGCCGAGGTGGTCGACCCGGCAAGCAACGCCAGGCTCAAGGTCAGTTTCCTGCCCGCCTGGCTGCGCTGGACCGGCATCGGCCGCGGCGACTACTGGGTGCTGTACCTGTCGCCGGACTACCGGGTGGCGATCGTCGGCGAGCCGAGCCGCGAGTACCTGTGGATCCTGGCCCGCACGCCGACGCTGCCGGAGGCCGAGTACGAGGCACTCATGCCGAAGGTGCGCGCCGCCGGCTACGACCCGGCGCGGCTGCGCCGCGCCGCGGTGCGCTGAGCGATCGTCAAGGCGCCGGCGGCTGCGCGTAGCGCTCGTCGAGCGGGACCTGCAGGCCGATGGCGACCCGGTTGGTCAGGCTGGCGAGATAGACGACCTGCATCAGCTCGCCGAACATCGCCTCGCTCATGCCCTTGGCGCGCGCCGAGGCGGTGTGCGTGTGCAGGCAGTAGCTGCAGTTGTTGGCGGCCGAGACGGCGATGTAGACCAGCTCCTTGGTCAGCGCGTCGATCGCGCCCGGCGCCATCACCCGCTTGACCTCGCCCCAGGTGGACTCCAGCTGTGCAGGGTCGTTGGCCAGCGCGCGCCAGATGTTGTTGACGTAGTCGGAGCCGCGGGTGGCGCGGATGTCGTCGAACACCGAGCGCGCCCGGGCAGGGGCCTGTTCGTCGGTCAGCAGGGGTACGAGGGCCATGGTCCGCTCCTTGTTCGATCCGGCGCGCCGTCGGCAATCCGCGGCCGTCGCCGATCGAGTGCGATCATGCCGTGTCTCGAACCGGCCGGCAGCGTCTTCGGGCCGAGGGCCGCATACGTAGAATGGCGCGTTCCCCAATCATCGCGCGCTGCGCATCGCTGCCCGCCGTGTCCGGCACCGTCTGCTTCCCGCCTCCAGTGACAGCCGCCGCGTCGTGTTCGGCGATGCGGCTGTTCGAGGGCTGACGCCGTGGCGCGGATCTTCTGCATCGCCAACCAGAAGGGGGGCGTGGGCAAGACCACCACCGCGGTGAACCTCGCCGCCGGGCTCGCCGCGCAGTCGCAGCGCGTGCTGCTGATCGACCTCGATCCGCAGGGCAACGCCACCATGGGCAGCGGCGTCGACAAGCGGCAACTTGCCCGCTCCGTCTACCAGGTCCTGCTGGGCAGCGCCACCGCCCGCGCGGCGATCGCGCGCTCGGAGGCCGGCCGCTACGACCTGCTGCCTGCCAATCGCGAGCTGGCGGGGGCTGAAGTCGACCTCGTCGACCTCGACGACCGCGAGCGGCGCCTGGCGCAGGCGCTGGCGCCGCTCGAGGCCGACTACGACTTCATCCTGATCGACTGCCCGCCGTCGCTCAGCCTGCTGACGATCAACGGCCTGTGCTGCGCGCACGGCGTGGTCATCCCGATGCAGTGCGAGTACTTCGCGCTCGAAGGGCTCACCGATCTGGTCAACACCATCAAGCGGGTCCACGCCAACCTGAACCCCGGCCTGAAGATCATCGGCCTGCTGCGGGTGATGTTCGACCCGCGCATGACGCTGCAGCAGCAGGTCTCGGCGCAGCTCGAGGCGCACTTCGGCGACAAGGTCTTCCGCACCATCATCCCGCGCAACATCCGGCTGGCCGAGGCGCCGAGCCATGGCATGCCCGGGGTCGCCTACGACCCGACGGCCAAGGGCGCGCAGGCGTATGTCGCCTTCGGCGCCGAGATGGTCGAGCGGATGAAAACTCTCTAGCGCGATGGTAGAGCGAGCTTCGCCACCGCGTCGCCCGGCGGCGACGGTTCGCGCGCGCGTCGCCGGGCGGGGTCGCTGATGTTCGATCCGGCGCTGCTTCCGCCGGCGCTTGCCGCGGCAGGCGACGTGCTCGCCGCGCGCGTCGAGGAGGCGGGGCTGAACGCCGCCCACCCCCCCGAGCAACTGCTGTACGACGGCTGGCTGCTGCGCCACTGTCCCGGCAAGGCGCGCCGGGCGCGCAGCGTCAACGCGATTGCCGACGGCCGGCTGCCGCTGCGGGCGAAGATCGACTTCTGCCGGCAGTTATACGCGCGGGCCGGCCTGCCTTGCCTGTTCCGCATCACGCCGTTCAGCCGGCCGACAGCACTCGATGAGGCGCTCGCGCGGCAGGGCTTCTTTGCCGAGGACGAATCGCGGGTGATGACATTCACCCTCGGCGGAGCGCTGCTGCCGCCGAGACTGCCGCTGCATGAGATCGGCATCGACGAGTTCGCGCAGCGGGCGGGAGAGTTGCGCGGTTCGTCGGCGCAACAGGTGGCGGCGCACGCAGCGCGGCTGGCCGCGTCGTCGCCGCTGCTCAGGGCGCGGCGGCTGGCGCTGATGGAGGGCAGCCGGATCGTCGCGGTCGGCCAGTCGGTGCAGGAGGACGAGCTGGTCGGCCTGTACGACGTCGTCACCGCCAAGGGCGAGCGCAACCGCGGCCTGGCCACCGCGCTGGCGACGGAGCTGCTGCGCCGGGCGCACGAGGACCGCGCCGCCATTGCCTATCTGCAGGTCTCGGCCGACAACATCGCGGCCCGGCATGTCTATCGCAAGCTCGGCTTCGCCGATCGCTACGCCTACTGGTACCGGTCCGAGCCGGGCCCGGCAGGTTCGCTGTCTGCCTGAAGGGGACGCACTCGTGATCAAGAAGATGAAGGGACTGGGGCGCGGCCTCGATGCGCTGCTGGGCTCCGAACCGCAGGCCATCGCCACGTCGGCGCCGCCGCAGCTGCCGATCGATCGGCTGCAGCCGGGCCGCTACCAGCCGCGCACGCGGATG
>JBHJND010000072.1:0-2615 GCA_048497655.1 Caballeronia novacaledonica | reverse complement strand
CGGTCGGCGACGTCGCCTGCTGCGCCTGTGGCGCGACCACCTTGATCGCGGGGGTCGTGCTCTGCGCGGCGCAACCGCTCACGGCTGCGGCGAGTGCGCCGACCGATGCCAGGCAAAGGGTTGAGAAACGGCGCATGACGGGGACCTCCGCGGGACGCCGACGCCCGGGCGGGCACGGTCTGCCGACGCGCGTTGTTAGCACATTTCGCCGCGCGTCGCAGCGCGGTGCGGGCGGGCGGCCTCTAGCGCGCTACTTCGCGACCGGGGTTGCCGCGGTCGCCGCGGTCGCCGTAGTCGCCGCCACGATGCTCGCCGCTGTCCGGGCGGGGCGACGGGGTCGCGCGCGCCGGCGGCGGGCGGGTCGCCTCGCGACCTCCCTGCGGTGCGGCCGGCGGCGGTGCGGCCGGCGGTGGAACAGCCGCAGGCTGCGGAGCGGCGACCGGCGGCGGCGCCGGTGTCGTCGGCATCGACGGTCCGCGCGGCGCGTGCCGCTGGCCGTCGCGCGGCACCGCTGCCTCGCCGCGGCTGCGCGGCGCGGGCACGTCGATCGGCTGCGGCACGCTCGGTGGCGCAACCTCGCGCGGCCGTGGGCGTTCGATCGTCGGTGCGGCCGGCGACGGTGAGGGTTGCATCGACGGCGCCGGCACGGGCGAGACCTCCCTCGGCTGCGTTCGCACGGCGGGAGGCGTGTAGGGGGCCGACGGCTGCTGCGCCGAAGGCAGCGGCGCTCTGGGTGCCATGCGTCGATCGTCCCGGCCGGCGGCCGGTGGCTCGACGGCTCCGCGCGAAGGCCCCGGCTGCACCGCCGGCGGCGGCGTGGCGGGCAAGGCGCGCGGACTCTCGACGGCGCGCGGTGCTTCCGGCAGCCGCGGCGCTTCGCTGGCACGCGGCGCCTCGACCGGGCGTGGCGCTTCGACCGCACGGGGGACGGGCGAAGGCGGGCGCACGACAGGCCGCGTGTCGGCGGGCAAGGGCGCTGCGGTCGACGGCGCACCCGGCGGCACGGCGGCCGGCACTGGTCGAGCGACGCCTTCGCCAGCCTGCCGGCGCTTGGTGTTGGGCACGTTCGCCGGCGGCTGCGGGCGGGCGATGTACTGCCGCCACTCGGACGGCGGCGGCCGCTGTCCGCGCTGAACCGGCTCGGGCCGGCCGAAGCGGTCGTCCGGCACCCAGGTCGAGCGATCCGGATGGCGGTTCACGTACCTCGGCGTCTGCACGATCGTCACGCGCTCGACGTTCGGCACGTGCTACAGGTTGACCACCCGCAGGTAGCGCGGCGTGTGCCTGAAGGCAGGCACGTAGACCTCGCGCGGCCCGAGCGGGAACCAGCCGACCGGCGCGCCGACGGTCACGCCGAAGCCGGGTGTGCCGAACCACGCCACCAGGGCCGGCGCAAACATCGGGCGCGGCACCACCACCCCCGGCACCCAGCCCCAGAAGCCGCCGGCCACCACCCAGCGGCCGTAATGCAGCGGCGCGAAGCCCCACGGCGCCTCGTCGACCCAGGTCCAGCCCCACGGGCTGACCCATACCCAGCGGCCGTAGCGGTAAGGCGCCCAGGTCGCCGGCACGCCGCGCGGGAACCACACCGGGCCGTATTCCTCGACCGTGCGCCAGTCGCCGTACTCGTCGAGCATCTCGACGCCGGTGGTCTCGCGCGAGACGTAGGCGGTGCTGCGGACCGAGTCCTCGCGCGCGTCGCGGGCGGCGACCCATTCGTCGAAGCGGTCGGCCGCCGCGCCGCCGATCTCGAAGCTCACCAGCGGCGATGCGGCGAGTTCGCCGCGCTGGCCGCTGCCGACCACGAACGTGCTGCGGTTGATGCCGATCCGCACGCGGCCGAAGAACGCGGTGACCGCGGTCAAGCCGGGAGGGCGGTCGACGTCGATCCGGTAGCGGCCGACGTCCTCGAACACCATCCGTTCGCGCTGCGTCAGCACCTCGATCTCGCCGAGGACCTCGCGGCTGCGCAGGCGCAGCGACACGCCGCCGCGCAGCACGGCCACCTGGACGAACTGATCGTCGAGGCGGGGAAAGTCGACCGTCGTCTCCTCGTCGAGCCGCAGCGCGGTCGAGCCGATGCGCACTTCGGCGCGCCCGCCGCGGCCGGTCTCGATGCGCCAGCCGCCAGTCACCGGCCAGTTCAGCAGCGCCTCCTCGCGGCTGCCGGTGGCGAGGTCGACCATGAACACCGGCCCGCCGAGCAGCGTCACGCTGCCGACCCGGCCCGGCGGGTCGAGTGCGTCGGGGTCTTCCGTGGCTTGCGCCCGCGCCGCGCCGCCACCGACGGCTACGGCGAGGACGAATGCGAGCAGCCGCAGCACGAGCTGGCGAAGTCGCGCGGCGGGCGGCGGTGGCATCTGCGTCATCGGCGGGGCAAGGCTGATCCCGGCGGGTAGGCGGCTAGTAGCGACCGTAGGGGTATCCGCCGGTCACGATAACGCCGCGCGCGTTGCGGTAGGCATGTTTGTGGTGCTTCACCACCGGCGGGCCGATCGGGTAGACGACCGGATAGACGACCGCCGGTTGCACCACCACGCGCGGCGGTGCATAGAACACCGGCGGGACCGGCGCATAGACGGGGGCGGGGACGTAGACCGGCGCCGGGTACACCG
>JBHJND010000071.1:0-2889 GCA_048497655.1 Caballeronia novacaledonica | reverse complement strand
CGCCGTACCTCGAGGTGCCGCGCCTGCCCGAATACGGCTTCGAGATCGTCGAGGTGGTGCAGCAGGAGGCGGCGGGATGGCGCTACCCCGCCTCCGAGATCGACAAGCTGCGCGATGCGGGGGTCAAGGTCTTCCTCGCCGTCAATCCGTCGAACCCCACCGCGGTCGGCATGGACGCGCAGGCAGTCGAGCGCATCGGTACGATCGTGCGCGAGCGGCCGGAGCTGATCGTCGTCACCGACGACGTCTACGCCTCGTTCGTCGACGGCTTCCGCTCGCTCGCCGCGGCGGCGCCGGCCAGCACCATCGTGCTGTACTCGTTTTCCAAGTACTGGGGCGCGACCGGGCTGCGGCTCGGAGTCGTCGGCCTGCACCGGGGCAACGCGCTCGACGCGCGGCTGGCGGCGGATTCCGGCGCGATGCGGGCCGCGGCACGCGCCCGCTACGGCGCCGTGTCGACGGCGCCGGAAGCGATGAAGCTGATCGACCGCATGGTGGCCGACAGCCGCGCCATCGGCCTGAACCACACCGCCGGGCTGTCGTCGCCGCAGCAGGTGCAGATGACGCTGTTCGCCCTCGACGGGCTGCTCGACGCCGAAGGGCGCCGCAAGCGCGTGGCGCGCGCCATCGTCCGCGACCGCTTCGAGCGGCTTTATCGCGGCGCACGGCTGGCGCCGCCCGCCGACCCGCTGCTGACCCATTACTACGCGACGATCGACATCCCGGCGCTGGCGCGCACCCGTTACGGCGATGACTTCGCCGGCTGGCTGGCGGCGAGCTTCGAGCCGATCGACTTCGTCGTCCGGCTGGCGGAGGAGCGCGGCATCGTGCTGCTCGACGGCGGCGGCTTCGACGCGCCGAGGATGTCGGTGCGGGTGTCGCTGGCGAACCTGCCCGACGAGGCCTACGAGCCGATCGGTCGCGGCATCGCCGGGCTGCTGGCGGACTACCACTCGCAGTGGCGCGCGGGGCGGGCCGGCAGCAGCTGACTCGCGGGCGCTCGGCGGCCGGGCGCCGGTTACACCCGCAGCACCTTGCCCGGGTTCAGGATGTTCAGCGGGTCGAAGGCGCGCTTGATGCGCGCCATCAGCTCGATGCCGTCGGCGCCGTGCTCCTCGAGCAGGAAGTCGATCTTGTGCAGTCCGACGCCGTGCTCGCCGGTGCAGGTGCCGTCCATACGCAGCGCCCGCTCGACGATGCGCCGGTTCAGGCGCTCGGCCTCCTCCATCTCTTCCGGGCTGGCCGGGTCGACCAGGATCGCGCAGTGGAAGTTGCCGTCGCCGACGTGGCCGAGGATCGGCGCCGGCAGGCTGCTCGCCTCGGTGTCCTTGATCGTCTCGCCGATGCACTCGGCCAGCCGCGAGATCGGCACGCACACGTCGGTGGTGCAGCTGCGCGAGCCGGGCTTCAGCTGCAGGCAGGCGAAGTAGGCGTTGTGCCGCGCCGTCCACAGGCGGGTGCGCTCCTCGGGCGTGGTCGCCCACTGGAAGTCGTGTCCGCCGTGCTCGCGCGCGATGTCCTGCACTGCGGTGGTCTGCTCCTCGACGCCTGCCGGCGTGCCGTGGAACTCGAACAGCAGCAGCGGCGATTCGGGCAGGCCGAGCCGGTCGCGCTGGTTGACCGCCCGCACGGTCAGCGCGTCGAGCAGCTCGCAGCGGGCGATCGGCACGCCCATCTGGATGGTGGCGATGGTGGCGGCCACCGCCGCCTCGACCGACGGGAACGAGCAGATCGCCGCGGCGATCGCCTCCGGCTGCGGATACAGGCGCAGCGTCGCCTCGGTGACGATGCCGAGCGTGCCCTCGGCGCCGATGAAAAGGCGCGTCAGGTCGTAGCCGGCGCTCGACTTCTTCGCCCGCCGCGAAGTGCGGATCACTCTTCCCTCGGCGGTGACGACGGTGAGCCCGAGCACGTTCTCGCGCATCGTGCCGTAGCGCACGGCGTTGGTGCCGGAGGCGCGCGTGGCCGCCATGCCGCCGATGGTGGCGTCTGCGCCAGGGTCGATCGGGAAGAAAAGCCCCGTGTGCTTGATCTCGTTGTTCAGCTGCATGCGGGTGACGCCGGCCTGCACGGTGACCGTCAGGTCCTCCGAATTGACCGCCAGCACCCGGTTCATCTGCGACAGGTCGACGCTGACGCCGCCCTCGACGGCCAGCAGGTGCCCTTCGAGCGATGAGCCGACGCCGTAGGGGATCACCGGCACCCGGTGTTCGGCGGCGAGCGCGACCAGCGCCGCGACGTCCTCGGTCGAGCGGGCGAACACCACCGCTCCCGGCGGCATCGGCGGGTACGCCGACTCGTCGCGACCGTGGTGCTCGCGCACCGCCGCGGCGGTCGACAACTGCTCGCCGAAGCGGCCGGCCAGCGCGGCGAGAAACGCCTCGGGCAGCGGCGTGGCGACCTGTCGCAGGGACGTCGGGGCGTTCATCGCGGTCTCCTTCCTCTTGTACGCGCGCCGGCTCGCCGGCGCCGGCCAAGCTTAGTTGCCCGCCGGCTCTCGGTCAGCCGAAAGGGCGCCTTGCGTTTGTCCGTAGAATCCGTATTGCGCTGCAACAACGCCCTCGCGCCAGCGCGCAACAGGGGACCCAAGTGGAACACATCGAGAACCGCACCTTCGACGAGATCAACGTCGGCGACACCGCCACGCTCGACCGCACGCTGACCGAGCAGGACATCACCCTGTTCGCCGTGATGTCGGGCGACATCAACCCGGCGCACGTCGACCCCGAGTACGCGAAGAGCAGCCGTTTCCGCGAGGTGATCGGCCACGGCATGTGGAGCGGCGCGCTGATCTCCACCGTGCTCGGCACCGAGTTTCCCGGCCCGGGCACGATCTACCTCGGCCAGAACCTGCGCTTCAAGCGGCCGGTGAAGGTCGGCGACACGATC
>JBHJND010000070.1:0-3775 GCA_048497655.1 Caballeronia novacaledonica | reverse complement strand
CCAGCGCCGCCGCCAGCAGGCTCCCCGGCGAGGCGCCCCAGGCGCGGCGCAGCGACGCGAAGGCGGCGCCCGCGGGCGCCGTCGTCGTGGCGGCGGTGCTCACCGCCCGGCTACTTGGCCAGTGCCGCGGCCTGGCGCGCCAGTTCGGCCGCCTTCTCGTAGTTCGACCGGGCCCGACTGTTCCAGGTCTCCTCCAGGCCGGTGATCTTCTTGGCCACGTCGACCTGCTTCTTGTTCGAGGCGAACAGCTTCTGGAAATCGGCCTGGTCGGCGATCTGCGCCGAAACCACCGGCGTGAAGGCCAGCTCGCGTGCCTGCCGGATCAGGTCCGCCGCCTGCGGGTTCTTCTTCGCCGCGTTTTTCGCCTCGGCGTCGTGGATCGCCTGGGTCGCCGCCTGCAGTTCCTTCAGGCGGAAGGTGATCGTCTGGTCGAAGATCGACTGCACCAGCGAGTAGCGGCTCTCCGACAGGTCGGCGTTGAACTGCACCTTGCTGCGCTTGGCGATCGCCGCCGGGTCCGGGTAGCCGGCCGGGATCTTCGCGCCGAAGGCGCTGTAGGGCAGCACCGGCAGGCGCGAGATCGCCGGCGTGAGCAGCAGTTCCTGCCCCTCCTGGCTCAGCGCGAACTGAATGAACGCCTTGCCCTCCGGCGTGTTCTTCGCGCCGGCGACCAGCGCGATGTTGGCCGGCACGATCGAGGTCATCTGCGGATAGACGAAGTCGACCGGGAAGCCGGAGTACTTGCCGGCCAGCCCGAAGAAGTCGATCACCGGGCCGGCGCCGAACTGGCCGTTGTTGATGCCGTCGGGAACGCCGAACGAGCGCTCGGTGATCTGGGCGCTGTTGCCCGCCATCTGCAGCAGCTGGCTCCAGCCCCTGTCCCAGCCTTCCCCCTGCAGGATCGTCTCCACCGTCAGGTGCATCGTGCCCGAGCGCGACGGCGCGGTCATCGCCACGTGGCCGAACCACTGCGGCTTGAGCAGGTCGGTCCACTCCTTCGGCGCTTCGAGCTTGTTGGCCTTCAGATAGCGGGTGTTGTACATGATCCCGTAGCCGGCCAGCGCCTGGCCGAAGTAGAAGCCCTCGGGATCGTTGATCGGGTAGCTGCCGATCTTCGCCGGCACCTTCGGGTTGGCCACCTCGGGCGCCTTGGCGAGCAGCCGGTCGCGCTTGAGCACCTCGAAGGCATCCGGCGCGCTGGCCCAGAACACGTCCGGCCGCTGGCCCTCGGCGGTCTCGCGCACGAAGGCGATCGACGCGACCGTGTTCTTGTTGAGGATCTCCAGCTTGATCGCCGGGTTGCTCTTTTCGAAGGCGGCCTTGTAGGCGGCGGTCAGTTCCTTCGGGAACGAGGTGATCACGGTCACCGTGCCGGCAACGGCGGCCGGGGCGGCAAGCGCGAGCAGGGTGGCGGCGGCGAGCAGGCGGCGCATCGAAGGTCTCCGGCTTCAGCCCTGCAGATCTTCGACCAGCGCGACGTACTGCTTCATCGCGTCGTTGGCCGAGGTGCCTTTCAGCTCGTTCCAGGCGTCCCACTTGGCGCGGCCGACCATGTCGGTGAAGCCGGGCCGCTTGCCCTCGACGTCGCCCGCGCTGGCCTGCTTGTACAGCGCGTAGAGCTTCAGCAGGGTGGCGTTGTCGGGCCGCTCGGGGAGGTTCTTCGATGCGGCCACTGCGGCCTCGAATTTCGCTTTCAGGTCTGCCATTGGCGTCTCCTCGTTCTGGACATTGGATCTTGCCCGTCTATTATGGGACGGCACCGCAGGGCTGGCAAAGAACGGCGCGCGCCGAGTGGCCGGCCCGCAGGACGCGGCCGCAAGCACAGGAGGAAGCAATGCCCCATCGCGTACGCATGTCGCCGGTCGACACCGCGTGGCTGCGCATGGACTCGCCGGGCAACCTGATGATGATCGTCGGCGTCGACGTCTTCGACGGGCCGTGCGACGAGCCGCGCCTGCGCAAGGTGCTGCAGCAGCACCTGCTGCCGTACTTCCGCTTCCGCGCCCGCGCGGTCGAGGATGCCACCGGCGCCTGGTGGGAAGAGGACGAGGACTTCGACCTCGACCGTCACCTGGTGCGCATCGGCCTGCCCGGCAAGGGCGGCACGCGCGAGCTGCAGAAGCTGGTTGCGCAGCTGGCCGGCCAGGCGCTCGATGCGCAGCGGCCGCTGTGGCAATTCCACCTGGTCGAGAACTACGACCACGGTCACGCGCTGATCGTGCGGATCCACCACTGCATAGGCGACGGCATCGGCCTGATGGGACTGGTGATGGGCATGACCAGCACCGACGCCGACAAGGACGCCGACGCGCCGGCGCCGCGGCAGCGGCGCGGCGAGCACCGGGGCGCCGGCCTGGTCGAGGAATGGCTGCAGCCGATCACCGAGGCGACGGTCAAGGCGATCGATGCCACCGGCGATCTGGCGAGCCGCATGCTCGCCGCCTCGAGCATGGCAATCAGCGACCCGAACGCCGCCACCGAGGCGGCCGGCGAGGCGGCGCGGATGGCTGCGCAGGTAGCGCGCGACGCCACCGCGCTGGCGTTGATGGAAGCCGACAGCGGGACCAGCCTCAAGGGCCACCCGTGCGGCTCGAAGGTCGTCGCCTGGAACGAGCCGCTGCCGCTGGCCGACGTCAAGGCGGTGGGCAAGGCGCTCGGCTGCTCGGTCAACGACGTGCTGCTGTCGTGCGCCGCCGGCGCGATCCGCGGCTACCTTGCCGAGCGCGGCGAGCAGGTCGACGGCGCCGAGCTGCGGGCGATGGTGCCGGTGAACCTGCGCCCGGCCGGCCCGGTCCGCTCGCTGGGCAACAAGTTCGGCCTGGTGCCGCTGCTGCTGCCGATCGGTATCGAGGATCCGCTGGAGCGTGTGATGACCGTGCGCAGCCGGATGAACGAGCTGAAGGACGGCTACACGGCGGCGATCGCGCTGACCCTGCTCGGCGCCGCCGGCCTGGCGCCGCGCTGGCTGCAGAAGCAGGCGCTCGACCTGCTGGCGTCGAAGGCCACCGCGGTGATGACCAACGTGCCCGGACCGCAGCACGCGCTGTACATGGCCGGCGGCCGGCTGCGACGGATGATGTTCTGGGTGCCGCAGACGGGCGACATCGGTGTCGGCATCTCGATCCTGTCCTACGACGGCGGCGTGCAGTTCAGCCTGGTGACCGACAAGAAGCTGTGCGCGAGGCCGCAGGAGATCGTCGACCGCTTCCTGCCGGAGTTCGAGACGCTGCTGTACGCGGTGCTGCTGGCGCCGTGGGACGACGAGGTCGACCCGAAGATCTCCGAGCGCTCGCTCGCCGCCACCGAGTCGCTGGCGCAGGCGGCCGGGCACCTCGCGGCCGGGGCCGAGCAGGCCGCCGTGGACGCAGATGCACCGCCGTCCGGGGCTGCCGCGGAGGCGAAGCCGCCGCGGCGCCGGCGCTCGGCCTTCGCTGCCGCGCGTGCGGCAGCGCGCTGAAGCCGTGGCGGCGATCGCCATCCATCGCGAAGACGCCTACGCGCGCCGCTGCGAAGCGGTGGTCACCCGCCTCGGCGACGACGGCGTAGAACTCGACCGCACGGTGTTCTACCCGCTCGGCGGCGGCCAGGCCGGCGACCTCGGCACGCTGCGCCTGGCCGACGGCACGCAGCTGCCGGTGATCGACGCGCGCAAGAGCAGGCGCGAGGACGCGACCCCGGACGACACGCTGCACGTGCTCGACCCGGGGAGCCTCTGGCAGTCGAGGCTCGCGGTCGGCGATGCCGTCACCGCCGAGATCGACTGGGAGCGGCGCTA
>JBHJND010000069.1:0-2399 GCA_048497655.1 Caballeronia novacaledonica | reverse complement strand
CCCCACAACCTCCCCGGCACGCTGATCCTGCCGGTGCAACCGCAGGGCGTGGTCGCCTTCGCGCACGGCAGCGGCTCGGGGCGCTTTTCGCCGCGCAACCGGCAGGTGGCGGCGCGGCTGCAGCAGGAGAACCTCGGCACGTTGCTGTTCGACCTGCTGACCGAGCCCGAAGCCGACGACCGCCGCAACGTGTTCGATATCCCGCTGCTGGCACAGCGGCTCGGCGAGGCGATCGATTTCCTGCGCGCTCACGCGGCGACGCGCGCGCTGCCGATCGGGCTGTTCGGTGCCAGCACCGGCGCCGCCGCGGCGCTGGTCGCGGCGGCGCAGCGGCCGGCCGAGATCAGCGCGGTGGTTTCGCGCGGCGGCCGGCCGGATCTCGCCGGCGACTCGCTGCCGCTGGTCAGGGCGCCGACGCTGCTGATCGTCGGCGGCGCGGATGTCGAGGTGCTGATGCTCAACCGCGCAGCGGCGCGGCAGATGACGTGCGAGCACGAACTCGCGGTGGTGCCGCACGCCACCCACCTGTTCGAGGAGCCGGGCACGCTCGAACAGGTGCAGGAACTGGCGGCGCGCTGGTTCGGCGCCCGCTGCCGCCCGCAGCCCGCGCGCTGACGCAGCGGCCGCCGGCGACCCTTGCCGGCTCAGGCGCGGACGATCAGCAGCGGCGTGTCGCAGCGGGCGGCGATGCGCGTCGCCACCGAGCCGAGCACGGCGGTCTTGAAGCCGCCGTAGCCGTGCGAGCCGACCAGCAGCACGTCGAGGTGCTTCTTCGCATAGGCGGCGATCTGCTCGCCGGGCATGCCCGACAGGCGGACCTCGTCGGCGGTTACCTTTGCCTTCTCGAGCAGGCGATGCGCCGGGGCGACGGCCTTCTCGAAGTCCTTGTCCTGCAGGATCCTGATCTCCTGCTCGGTGAAGCTCGGCATCGCCACTCCGCCGAGGTCGGCCATCACCGGCATCACGAAGTCCGGCACCACGTGCAGCAGCGTCAGCTTCGCGCCGGCGCCGAACAGGCCGCGGTGCCGCAGCGCGAACTTGACCGCGGCCAGCCCGTACTTGCTGCCGTCGACGGCGATGCCGGTGCGCAGGCCGTCGCCGCGCGGCGCGCGGGCTCCCCGCAGCACCAGCACCGGCTTCCTGCTGCGCGCCAGGACGCCGTGGGTCACCGAGCCGAACAGCAGGCCCTTGAACTCGGAGTAGCCGTGCGCGCCGAGCACGATCAGGTCGGCCTTCAGGTCGTCGGCGATCTGCGCTATGCGCAGGGCCGGGTGGCCGCTGTCGGCATGCGTTTCGACAGCGAGGCCGGCCTTGGCGAGCGCCTTGCGCGCCGGCGCCAGCACGTTCTCGGCCTCGCTCTCGTAGATGCGCCGCACGGTCTGGCGGCCGAGCTGCGCCGCCGCCTGGCCGGGCAGCGCCGGCTGCACGTTGAGCAGGTGCAACTCGGGCTCGGCGCCGATCAGCGTGCTGCGCGAGGCGAGGAAGCTCACCGCCTTCCTGCCGTATTCACTGCCATCGAGCGGTACGAGGATTCTCATCTTCGGTCCTCCTTGTGGCACCACCAGCGAAGCATCGGCACCACATTACGCCCGCCGTCGCGCGCCGGCACATCCCGCGCAGTCCCTCCGATGATGCAGGTCAACTGCGTCTTCGCGTCGGCTCCTACAGTGGCATCAGGCAGTCAAGCGCAGGGCGGCAGAAGTGAACGCAACAGCACGCGGCCGCGGCAGTCAGATGCGCATCCTGGCGCTTGCCGGCGGCGGCTACCTCGGCCTGTACACGGCCACCGTGCTGGCCGAACTGGAGAAGCGCGTCGGCGAGCCGCTCGGCCGCCGCTTCGACCTCATCGCCGGCACCTCGGTCGGCGCCATCGCCGCGCTCGCAATGGCCTTCGAGGTGCCGATGCAGCGGGTGATGCGCCTGTTCCAGGGCCGCGGATCGGAGGTCTTCTCGCCGCGGGCGCGGCCGCGCGGCACGGTCACCCGGCTGCTCGACCTGTCGCGCTCGGTGCTCGGCCCGAAATACACCGGCGCCGCGCTGCGCGAGGTGCTGATGCGCGACCTCGGCCGGCGCACGCTGGGCGAGGCGATGCACAACGTGGTGATCCCGGCGGTGGACGTCACGCACAGCCAGACCAAGGTCTTCAAGACGCCGCACACCGAGCAGTCGACCGGCGACGAGGACCTCGCCGCGGTCGACGTGGCGATGGCGGCCTGCGCCGCGCCGGCCTACTTCCCCGCCGTGCGCATCGGCGACACGCTGTACGCCGACGGCGGGCTGTTCGCCACCGCGCCCGACCAGGTGGCGCTGCACGAGGCCGAGCACTTCTTCGGCGTGCCGCCGGAGCGGGTGACGATGCTGTCGGTGGGCACCGCCACCGAGAGCTACCAGCCGGACAA
>JBHJND010000068.1:0-6126 GCA_048497655.1 Caballeronia novacaledonica | reverse complement strand
CGGTTGTAGGTGGTGACGATCAGGCTGGCGAGCACCGGGCGGCTAGCGCTTCAGGCTGTCCGGCAGCGGCGGCTCGGCGCCGAGGTCCGCCCTGCGCTCGTAATGCTTGGCGTAGCGGTAGAAGGTGCCCTCGAAGTTGGACAGGGCGATGACGAAGCCCGCCCAGCCGTCGAGGAAGCCGGCTCGGACCACGTAGTGCCGCAGGAAAGCCGCGAGGCCGTGGCCCAGCGCGGCGGCCATCGACGGCGACCTGCCTTTCCTTTCGAGCCTCTCGACGCCGAGCGTCGAGTATCGCTGCATCTTGTGCAGCACCTGCGCCAGGTCGCGGAACGGCACCTGCGCGATCGGCTCCTGCAGCCTGCCGAGCCGGCCGTCGAGCACGAAGGTCTCGTGCACTGCGTCGGTCGTGTAGCGCAGTCGGCCGCGGCGAAACAGCTGCGGCTGGCGGTAGTCCGGATACCAGCCGGAGTGGCGGATCCAGCGTCCGAAGAAGAAGTTGCGCCTCGGCACCAAATAGGCATCGGCCGCGGCCGGGTCGGCAATCACGCGACGGATCTCCGCGGCCGCCGCGGCCGTGCAGCGCTCGTCGGCATCGAGGCTGAAGATCCAGTCGCCGCTGAGCTGCCCGATGACGTCGTTGCGCAGCCTGCCGAAACCCTCGAACGGCACCTGGATCACGCGCTCGGTGTAGCGGCGGGCGATCTCGGCCGTGGCGTCGGTCGAGTTCGAGTCGGCGACCACGATCTCGTCGGCCCAGGCGACGCTGCGCAGCGCCGCCTCGATCTTGTCGGCCTCGTTGAAGGCGATCAGGTAGACCGACAACCGCGGTTTGGGATCCATCAGGTCATTCCATCGCTTGCGGCGTGCAACCTTCCGCGGACGGGTCGTGGACGCGCCACACCCGTCCTGCAGGAAGGAGGCCTGTCGCAGACGGCCGAATCGTAACTGACCCGCTTGCGTCTATTCTTACCCCGACAACAGCGGCGGGTGAGTATTCCGACAGATGCAGTCTCGCATTGAGGTGGGCGGTCGCGATCCGGCGGCACGCGCGGCTGCGCGCGCGGTGCAGCTGGCGTTGCAGGCGGTGATCCTTCTTTTTCCCGCGCTGAGCATCGCGGTCAAGAAGGGCGCCAACGCCAGCCTGATGCTGGCAGCGGCGCTGTCGCTGGTGCTGCTGGTGCCGCATCTCGGGTCGCGCCTGTCAGGGGATGCAGGTCGATTCCCCGAACCGGTGCGGACCTATGCGTTCGCCATGCTGAGCCCGTTACTAATCCTCGTTGCGGTGCAGGCCTTGCACGGCGGCTCCTGGGCGGTCGGCGCGATCAATTCGTCGGCGCGGTTCGTTCTCGCCGTGCCGGTCGTGCTGGTGGTGTGGCGGATGGGGCGGGCGGTGATTCCCTGGGCAGACCCGGCGTTCGCGGTCGGTGGCATCGCAGCGGGCGCCGTGATGCTGCTGCTGCCGCGCGAATGGTCGCCAGGTCTCGGGCGATGGGGATCGGCGTTCCTCGATCCGATAAATTTCGGCGGGCTCGCCTTGCTGCTCGGCGTGCTGTCGCTGCTGAGCGTCGACTGGTACCGCCGCGACCCGACGCCGATGCGTGTGCTGAAGCTCGCGGGCTTCGCCTGCGCCTTTGTCGCATCGGTGCCGACCGGTGCCCGCGGGCCGTGGCTGGCGCTGATGGTGCTGATCCCGGTGCTGGCGCTGACCACCCTGCGCCGGCAGACCGTGGGGATGCGTCTGGCCGTCTGGACCTCGGTGGCGGCGCTGCTCTTCGCGGCGTTCGTGAGTGTCGATGCGTTCCGGGGGCGTTTCGACCTGATGGCACTGGACCTCGGCAGCTTCTTTTCCGGCGGTGATCGGGACACGTCGCCGGGAATCAGGCTGCAGATCTGGCACGCGGCGCTGCTGGCGTTCGCCGAGCAGCCGCTGCTCGGACTCGGCGGCGGCGGCTTCGCCAGGGCGGTCGATGCCTACGTCGGCCTCGGCGTGCTGAGCCCCCTCGCCGCCGAGGCCGCGCGCGCCGAGATGCACAACAGCTACCTGGCCTACGCGGCCGACTTCGGCATTCCCGGCCTGGCTGCGATCGTGGCCGTGTTCGCGGTGCCGGCGGCGTTGTTCATCCGGCGGCTCGGTGCCGACCGGGTGCGGGCGCGGGCGGCGCTGATGGGCATATCGATCGTCGTCATGTACGCGGCCTGCGCGCTGACCGTCGACGTGTTCGCATTGAAGATGATGGCGGCGTTCTACGCGACGGCGACGGCCGTGGTCGCGGCAATTGCCTTCGGCGACGCGCCGGTCACGTCCGTGCAACGCGATCGGCAGATCGGCGGGAGGAGCTGACATGCTGAGCATCCTGATTCCGACGTGGAACAACCTGCCGTACCTGCGCCTTTGCATCGACGGCCTGCGGCGCAACTGCAGCGAGCGGCACGAGGTCCTGGTGCACGTCAACGACGGCAGCGACGGGACCCTGCATTGGGTCAGGCAGCAGGGGCTGCCGTACACGCACAGCAGCGGCAATGTCGGCGTGTGCTTCGCCCTGAACCAGCTGGCGGCGCAGGCACGCGGCGAGTGGGTCCTGTTCCTGAACGACGACATGTTCTGCGCGCCAGGATGGGACACGGCGCTTGTCGCCGCGGCCCGCGGCAGCGGCTCGCGGCCGTGCTTTCTGTCGTCGCTGCTGGTCGAACCGAGGCCGAGCAGGAACCCGCTGGTCCGCTTCGCCGACTTCGGTACCGATCCGTCCTCGTTCGACGAGAAGGGGCTGCTTCAGTACGCTGCGGCAAATCGCAGCGCTGACATCGACGGCGCGGCGTCGCAGCCGACCTTCGTGCGCCGGTCGGACTGGCACCTGGTCGGCGGCTACAGCCCGGAGTTCAGCCCGGGTATGAACAGCGACAACGACTTCCTGATGAAGCTGTGGCTGATCGGCTGCCGCACTTTCCGCGTGGTCGGCTCCAGCGTCGTCTACCACTTCGGTTGCAAGAGCACGCAGAAGGTCCGCCACAACAAGGGCGGACCGGAATTCCTCCTCAAGTGGGGCATCAATCAACGCGCGTTTGCGAGGAACTACATCGCGCGCACGGCGCGGGACGACGCCGGCTCGCTGCCGAACGTGCCGGTCGCCACCTGGTCGTGCCGGCTCAAGCGGCTTTTCCGTTCGCTGGCTCGCTATCCGCTGTCCGATCTGCAGGCCTGGGAGCCGCAGCTTGCGGCGCGGCTGGCTTCCGAGGCCGGCATCGACGGGGACGGGAGCGGCTCTACCGACCCTGCAACCGCCGACGCGCCGCCTCCGCCACCTCGCTGAAGCCCGGCCAGCCGTCGGCGCTGCCGAGGCGCAGCGCTGTCGTCGACCACGGGCCGGTGCGCCGCGCGTCGGTGACGCCGAATAGCGTGACCAGCGGTGCGCCGACCGCCGCCGCGACGTGCGCCGAGCCGCTGTCGTTGGCCACCACCAGCCGGCTGCCGGCGAGCAGGGCGGCGAAGGTGCCGACGTCGGTCTCCGGCAGCAGCGTTGCGCCGGGCACCGCGGCGCGCACCGCCTCGCGCTCGCCGGGGCCGGGGCAGGCGGCGACCCGCACACCGGCGCCGGTCAGCTCGCTGCACAGCGCGCCGAAGCCGTCCCACGCCTTGACCCTGCCCCGGTGCAGGCCCACCGCGACCGGGCACAGCATCGCGTACTCGCCGTCGATGCCGGCCTCGCGAAGCGCCTTGCGCGCGCGCTCGACCGCCGCCGGCGCCAGCCGCAGCGACAGGTCGCGCGGCACCGGCGGCGCCTCGCCGCCGAGGAAGGCACTCGCCAGCCCGTAGTAGTACTCGACCATGTGCATCGGCGCCTCGTCGTCGCGCCAGCGCGCCGGCACGGCAACGGAGCGCGACAGCAGCAGCCGGCGCCCGTCGGTGCGGTAGCCGGCCGGGCGCAGCCGTGCGAGCCGCAGGTCGAGCGCGCTGCCGAACGAGTTGGTCAGCAGCAGCGCCTCCGTGCCAGGCCCGGCGTGCGAGCGTAGCTCGGCGATCCGCGCGCGGCGCGTGCCGGGAAGCGCCAGGACCGGCCACGGATAGCCGGCGAACAGCTGCACCGCCCACGCTCGCCCGGCCAGGGCGAGCCTGCGGCCGCGCGCAGCCAGCAGCTCGAGCGCCGGCAGCGCCATGCAGGCATCGCCCAGGTGGTTCGGCAGGCGGACGATCAGGTCGCAGCTCATCATGCCCCCTTCGCCCTACGGGCTGTCCCCCCGAGGGGGAGCGAGCGCCTTCGGAGCGGCCGTGCGGCGCTCATCGCGGCGGCCATCGACGGTTGTTCGCCTAAACTTGGCGCCGGTTCGCCCTAGCGGCAGGAAGACGTCGCGGATTCTAGGGGGACCGCCTGCCGCCGATGGCTGCCTCCGACACCCGCCGACCGAGCTTCTTTCGCGACCCGATCTTCCGCCGCCTGTTCGCCGGGGTGCTGCTGCACAAGCGCCTGCTGGCGATGGCCGCGGCGGCGATGGTGGTGACGGCGGCGATCGACCCGCTGATGGCGCGCCTTACCGGCGTGATGCTCGACAAGGGCTTCTACGAACGGGACAGCGGCACCATGTTGTGGCTGCCGCTGGCCTTCGTCGGCCTGTTCGCGCTGCGCGGCCTGTCGACCTTCAGTGCCTCGATGCTGCTGAACAAGGTCTCGCAGGCGGTGCTGGTCGACCTGCGGGCGGCGATGTTCGACCGCCTGCTGCACTGGCCGCAGGCCAGGATCGAGGGCACGCCCTCGGGGCTGGTGGTCGCCAAGTTCCTCAACGAGGCGAGCAACGCGCTGAACCTCGCCGCCGAGGTGATGACCACCGCCGTGCGCGACACGCTGTCGGTGATCGCGCTGCTGTCGCTGCTGTTCTACTACAACTGGAAGCTGACGCTGCTGACGCTGCTGATCGCGCCGATGCTGGCGCTGGTCATGCGCGGGTTCTCGTCGCGCCTGCGGCGGCTGAACCTCGACAACCAGGACATGCTCGCCGAGATGACGCGCGCGGTGCAGGAGGCGCACGAGGGCAGCCGGGTGATCAAGGTCTACGATGGCTTCGACTACGAGCGCGGCCGCTTCGCCGACATCAACGGCAAGCTGCGCCGCTTCGCGATGAAGATGCAGGTCGCCGCCTCGGCCGGCACGCCGCTGACCCAGCTGATCGCCGCGGTCGGGCTGTCGGTCGTCATCAGCATGGCGCTGTGGCAGTCGCGCGCCGGCCAGCTGTCGGCGGGCGAGTTCGTCACTTTCCTCGCCGCGGCGATGCTGCTGCTGCCGCCGCTGCGGCACCTGTCGGCACTTAACGGCCCGTTGGCGCGGATGCTTGCCGCCGGCGAAAGCGTGTTCTCGATGATCGACTCGGCGGCCGAGGACGACCGCGGCAGCCGGACGATCGAGCGGGCGCGGGGCCGGATCGAGTTTGTCGGCGTCGGCTTCGCCTATCCGGGCACGTCCGGCGCGGCGGTGCAGCAGGTCGACTTCGCCGCCGAGCCCGGCGAGATGATCGCGCTGGTCGGCCCGAGCGGCGCCGGCAAGACGACGCTGATCAACCTGATCCCGCGCTTCATCCGGCCGACGGATGGCCGCATCCTGCTCGACGGTGTCGACATCGAGGAACTGCGGCTGGCAAGCCTGCGGCGGCAGATCGCCTTGGTGTCGCAGGACGTGATCCTGTTCGACGACTCGATCGCCGCCAACATCGCCTACGGCGGCGCGCGCGGCGCCTCGCGCGAGGCGATCCGCGCGGCGGCGGACGCGGCCTACCTGCTGCCGTTCATCGAGTCGCTGCCGGAAGGCTTCGACACGCGCATCGGCGAGAACGCGGTGAAGCTCTCCGGCGGCCAGCGCCAGCGGCTGTCGATCGCCCGCGCGCTGCTGAAGGACGCGCCGATCCTGCTGCTCGACGAGGCGACCTCGGCGCTCGACTCGGAGTCGGAGCGCATCATCCAGGCGTCGCTCGAGCGGCTGATGAAGGGCCGCACGACCTTCGTCGTCGCGCACCGGCTGTCGACCATCGAGGCCGCCTCGCGCATCGTCGTGCTCGAGTCGGGGCGCATCGTCGAGGTCGGCCGCCACGCCGAGCTGCTGGCGCGCGGCGGCCTGTACTCGCACCTGCACCGCATCCAGTTCT
>JBHJND010000067.1:0-2983 GCA_048497655.1 Caballeronia novacaledonica | reverse complement strand
GAGGCGCAGTCCAGGCCGATGGCGATCTGCGTGCCGGCCTCGTAGCCGGCCTTGTCGATCGCCTGCAGGATCAGCTGGATCGCCGCCTCGTGGCTCTTGACGTTCGGCGCGAAGCCGCCCTCGTCGCCGACCGCGGTGCTCATGCCCTGGTCGTGGATGATCTTCTTCAGCGCGTGGAACACCTCGGCGCCATAGCGCACCGCCTCGGAGAAGCTCGGCGCCCCCACCGGGATGATCATCAGCTCCTGCAGGTCGAGGTTGTTGTTGGCGTGCGCGCCGCCGTTGATCACGTTCATCATCGGCACCGGCAGCTGCATGCCGCCGCTGCCGCCGAAATAGCGGTACAGCGGCAGCCCCGCCTCCTCGGCGGCCGCCCTGGCCACCGCCATCGACACGGCGAGGATCGCGTTCGCGCCGAGCCGCGACTTGTTCTCGGTGCCGTCCAGGTCGATCAGCGTGTGGTCGAGGAAAGCCTGCTCGTTCGCCTCCAGGCCCATCACCGCCTCGGAGATCTCGGTGTTGACGTGCTCGACGGCGTTCAGCACGCCCTTGCCCAGATAGCGGCCCTTGTCGCCGTCGCGCAGCTCGATCGCCTCGCGCGAGCCGGTCGAGGCGCCGCTCGGCACCGCGGCACGGCCCATCGCGCCGGACTCGAGCAGGACGTCGCACTCGACGGTGGGGTTGCCGCGCGAGTCGAGGACCTCGCGGCCGATGATGTCAACGATGGCGCTCATTGCGGTTGCTCTGGTGAGGGTTGCGAAAGGGGTTCAGGTCGCCTCGAAGCCTTCGACGACCACCATGTTGAAGTACTCGGTGGCGCCGGCGCGTTTGGCGCGCGCCGCACGGTAGCGCTCGCCGGCGTACCAGGCCTTCGCCTGCTCGAGGCTGGGGAACTTCAGCACCGCCAGCCGCGCCGGCTGCCAGTCGCCCTCCAGCGCCTCGTGGCGGCCGCCGCGGACCAGGTACTCGCCGCCGGCCGCGGCGATCGTCGCCGGCACCGCCGCCATGTATTCCTTGTAGCGCTCCGGATCGGAGATCTTCATTTCGACGATGACGTAGCCGGCCGGCATGGGATCGCTCCTCCTAGCTGAAGTCGTTCTCGATGAAACCGCGGCGCTTGGCGACGCGGTCCAGCTCGACCAGCGTCTCGAGCAGCTCCTTCATGCGCGCCAGCGGCACCGCGTTGGGGCCGTCGGAAAGCGCCTGCGCCGGATCGGGGTGCGTCTCCATGAACAGGCCCGCTACGCCCGCGGCCACCGCGGCGCGGGCCAGCACCGGCACGAACTCGCGCTGGCCGCCGCTGGAGGCGCCCTGCCCGCCCGGCAGCTGCACCGAGTGGGTGGCGTCGAACACCACCGGGCGGCCGGTATCGCGCATGATCGCCAGCGAACGCATGTCGCTGACCAGGTTGTTGTAGCCGAAGCTCACGCCGCGCTCGCAGGCGAGGAAGCGGTCCTCGGGCAGTCCCGCTTCGCGCGAGGCCTCGCGCGCCTTGTCGATCACGTTCTTCATGTCGCCCGGCGCGAGGAACTGGCCCTTCTTGATGTTCACCGGCGGGCCGGCCTGCGCGCAGGCGCGGATGAAGTCGGTCTGCCGGCACAGGAAGGCCGGGGTCTGTATCGCGTCGGCCACCCCGACGACCGCCGGCAGCTCCGCCTCCGCGTGCACGTCGGTCAGTACCGGCACGCCGACCTGCCGCCTGACCTCGGCCAGGATGCGCAGCCCTTCGTCGATGCCCAGACCGCGGAAGCTCCTGCCCGAGGAACGATTGGCCTTGTCGTAGCTCGATTTGAAGAGGAACGGGACGCCGAGGACGCCGGTCACTTCCTTCAGCCGCCCGGCGACGTCGACCTGCAGGGCTTCGCTCTCGACCACGCAGGGCCCGGCGATGAGGAACAGCGGCCGGTCGAGCCCGACGTCGAAGCCGGCCAGCTTCACGCAGCCACCTTCTTCAGCGCGCCGCTGCGCTCGGCGCGGAACGCCAGCGCCGCCTCGACGAACGCCTTGAACAGCGGGTGGCCGCCGCGCGGCGTCGAGGTGAACTCGGGGTGGAACTGCACGCCGACGAAGAAGCGGTGGCCGGGCAGCTCCATGATCTCCGGCAGGTTCTCGGTCGGCGTGCGCGCCGAGATCTTCATGCCCTTGGCCTCGAACTGCGGCACGTAGACGTTGTTGACCTCGGAGCGGTGGCGGTGCCGCTCGTTGACGGTGGCGCCGTAGATGCGGTGCGCCAGCGTGCCGGACTCGACCGGGCACTTCTGCGCGCCCAGCCGCATGGTGCCGCCGAGGTCCGAGTGCGAGTCGCGCCGCTCGATGCGGCCGGTGCGGTCCATCCACTCGGTGACCAGCGCCACCACCGGATGCAGCGTCTCCGGGTCGAACTCGGTCGAGTTGGCGCCGTCCAGGCCGCAGACGTGGCGGGCGAACTCGATCGTCGCCAGCTGCATGCCGAGGCAGATGCCGAGGTACGGCAGGCCGCGCTCGCGCGCGTACTGGATGGCGGCGATCTTGCCTTCGGTGCCGCGCTTGCCGAAGCCGCCCGGCACCAGGATCGCGTCCAGCCCGGCCAGCACCGAGGTGCCGTCGCGCTCGATCGTCTCGGAGTCGACGTACTCGATCGCCACCCGCGTGCGCGTGTGCAGGCCGGCGTGGCTGAGCGCCTCGTTGAGCGACTTGTAGGAGTCGGACAGCTCGACGTACTTGCCGATCATGCCGATCCTGACCTCGTGCTCGGGATGCTCCAGCGCGTAGACCAGCTTGTCCCACGCCGACAGGTCGGCCGGCCGCGACACCAGGCCGAGGGTGAAGCAGACGATCTCGTCGGCGCCCTGCTTGTGCAGCATCGACGGCACCTTGTAGATCGAGTCGGCGTCCCACACCGAGATGACGGCGTTGATCGGCACGTTGGAGAACAGCGAGATCTTGGCCCGCTCCTCGTCGGGAATCGGCCGGTCGGCGCGGCACAGCAGCACGTCGGGCGAGA
>JBHJND010000066.1:0-16528 GCA_048497655.1 Caballeronia novacaledonica | reverse complement strand
ATGGTGATGCCGGGGGACAACATCACGATGGACGTGGCGCTGATTGCGCCCATCGCGATGGAGGAGGGGCTGCGCTTCGCCGTGCGCGAGGGCGGCCGCACCGTCGGCGCCGGCGTCGTCGCCAAAATCGTCGAGTAGGTTCATCCGCGGTCAGCGGTCCGCGGTCGCCGCGGCCGCCGGCCACGGGCTGCCGATCGCTGCGGCGCCTCGCGCGCCGCCCCGTTCTTTGAAGGAAACAGAATGCAAAGCCAACGTATCCGGATCCGCCTGAAGGCGTACGACTACAAGCTCATCGACCAGTCGGCGCTGGAAATCGTCGACACGGCCAAGCGCACCGGCGCCGTCGTCCGCGGGCCGGTGCCGCTGCCGACCCGCATCCAGCGTTTCGACATCCTGCGCTCGCCGCACGTCAACAAGACGTCGCGCGACCAGTTCGAGATGCGGACGCACCTGCGGCTGATGGACATCATCGACCCGACCGACAAGACGGTCGACGCGCTGATGAAGCTCGACCTGCCTGCCGGGGTCGACGTCGAGATCAAGGTCCAGTAAGGAAGGTCCGGCAGCGGCCCGGGCCCCGGCTTGCGGGGCGAGCCGTGACTTCGATACAATCTTTAGCTTTTCGCCGCCCGCCAGTTCTTTTCGAACCGGCTGCTTGAGGCGGCGAACATCGGTCCCGGCCAATCGAAGCCGGGGTTTGGAGAAAAGATGAGCGAACAGACTCAGACGGGTTCGCCGTCTGCCGGTCGCCTCGGCCTTCTGGGCCGCAAGGTCGGCATGACGCGCATCTTCACGGCCGAGGGCGAGTCCGTCCCGGTGACCGTGCTGGATGTCTCGAACAACCGCATCGCCCAGGTGCGCACCGTCGATGCCGACGGCTACAGCGCGGTCCAGGTGGCATTCGGCAGGCGCCGTCCATCGCGCGTGCTCAAGCCGCAGGCCGGCCACTATGCCAAGGCCGGTGTCGAGGCGGGCGAAGTCCTCAGGGAATTCCACGTCAGCGCCGTCCAGGCCGGCGAGTTCAAGCCGGGCAGCACGCTTTCAGTGGAGCTGTTCAGCGAGGGCCAGAAGGTCGACGTCACCGGCGTGACGATAGGCAAGGGCTTCGCGGGCGTCATCAAGCGCCACCACTTTTCGTCGAACCGGGCCTCGCACGGCAACTCCGTGTCGACCAACGCGCCGGGCTCGATCGGCATGCGCCAGGATCCGGGCCGCGTCATGCCGGGCAAGCGGATGGCGGGCCACCTCGGAGACGCGCGGCGCACGACGCAGAACCTGGTGATCGCGCGCATCGACAAGGAGCGCCAGCTGCTGCTGGTGCGGGGGGCGGTGCCGGGCGCCGCAGGCGGCCGCGTCGTCGTTCGGCCGGCGGTCAAGGGCTAGGAGGCGCGCGATGGAGCTGCAAGTATTGAACGCCCAGGGCGTGGCTACCGCCACGGTGCCGGCGCCGGCCACGGTCTTCGGCCGCGAGTTCAACGAGGCGCTGGTGCACCAGCTGGTGGTCGCCTACCAGGCCAACGCGCGCCAGGGCACGCGGGCCCAGAAGGACCGGCAGATGGTCAAGCACTCGACCAAGAAGCCATGGCGGCAGAAGGGCACCGGCCGCGCCCGCGCGGGAATGACCTCGAGCCCGATCTGGCGCGGCGGTGGCCGGGCCTTCCCGAACTCGCCCGACGAGAACTTCACCCAGAAGGTCAACCGGAAGATGTACCGGGCCGGCCTGTGCTCGATCTTCTCGAAGCTCGCTGCCGACGGCCGCATCGCGGTCATCGACGGGCTGTCGGTCGAGGCGCCGAAGACCAAGCTGCTGGCCGGCAAGCTCAAGGCGATGGGGCTCGACTCGGCGCTGGTGATCACCGACGCGATGGACGAGAACCTGCTGCTGGCCTCGCGCAACCTGAAGAACGTGCTGGTGGTCGAGCCCCGCTATGCCGATCCGCTGTCGCTGATCCACTACAAGAAGGTCATCGTCACCAAGGGGGCGATGGCGAAGCTCGAGGAGATGTGGGGATGAACAACGAACGTCTCTTCGGCGTCCTGCTCGCGCCCATCGTCTCGGAAAAGAGCACGATGCTGGCCGAGAAGAACAACCAGGTCGCGTTCCGCGTGCTTGCCACTGCAACCAAGCAGGAAGTGAAGCAGGCGGTCGAGCAGCTGTTCAAGGTGGAGGTCGCGAGCGTCTCCATCCTCAACCGCAAGGGCAAGACCAAGCGCTTCGGCCGCTTCAACGGCACCCGCGGCACGGTCCGCAAGGCCTACGTGAGCCTGAAGGCAGGCCAGGAGATCAACTTCTTGCAGGAGGCCGGCTGATGCCGCTCGTCAAAGTCAAGCCGACCTCGGCAGGCCGGCGCGCCCTGGTCAAGGTGGTCAACCCGCAGCTGCACAAGGGCAAGCCGCACGCCTCGCTGGTCGAGAAGACGGTGCGTGGCTCGGGCCGCAACAACCAGGGCCGGATCACCACCCGCCACCAGGGCGGCGGTCACAAGCGCCACTACCGGATCATCGACTTCCGCCGCAACAAGGACGGCGTGGTCGGCAAGGTGGAGCGGCTCGAATACGACCCGAACCGCTCGGCGCACATCGCGCTGGTCTGCTACGCGGACGGCGAGCGCCGTTACATCATCGCTCCCAAGGGGCTGGGGGTCGGCGCGGAGATCGTCAGCGGCCAGGACGCGCCGATCCGTGTCGGCAACACGCTGCCGGTGCGCAACATCCCGGTCGGCACGACCGTCCACTGCGTCGAGATGCAGCCCGGCAAGGGAGCGCAGCTGGCGCGTGCGGCCGGGACCTCGGTGCAGCTGCTGGCCCGCGAGGGCAGCTACGCGCAGCTGCGGCTGCGCTCGGGCGAGATCCGCCGCGTGCTGATCGACTGCCGGGCCACCATCGGCGAGGTCGGCAACGAGGAAAACAGCCTGCGGCAGATCGGCAAGGCAGGCGCAATGCGCTGGCGCGGCGTCCGGCCGACGGTGCGCGGCGTGGCGATGAACCCGATCGACCACCCGCACGGCGGTGGCGAGGGCCGCACCGGCACCAAGCGCGATCCGGTCAGTCCGTGGGGAACGCTTACCAAGGGCTATCGCACGCGCAAGAACAAGCGGACGGAGTCGCTGATCGTCCAGCGCCGTCACCGCAAGTAGAGGTCGTCCATGTCCCGTTCACTCAAGAAAGGCCCGTTCGTCGACGGGCACCTGATGAAGAAAGTCGAGGCTGCGGCTGCCGGCAAGGACAAGAAGCCGATCCGCACCTGGTCGCGCCGCTCGACGGTGGTGCCCGACTTCATCGGCCTGACGATCGCGGTGCACAACGGCAAGCAGCACGTGCCCGTGTACATCACCGAGCAGATGGTCGGCCACAAGCTCGGCGAATTCGCGCTGACGCGCACCTTCAAGGGCCACGCCGCCGACAAGAAGACGGCGGCGCCTGCGAAGAAGTAGGAGTAGACGATGGAAACCACTGCATCGGTGCGCGGCGTGCGTCTCTCGGCCCAGAAGGGCCGCATCGTGGCGGACCTGATCCGCGGCAAGCCGGTCGACAAGGCGCTGAACATCCTCGCCTTCACGCCGAAGAAGGCCGCCGGGATCATCCGCAAGGCTCTCGAGTCGGCGATCGCCAACGCCGAGCACAACGACGGTGCCGACATCGACGAGCTGCGGGTCACCCGGATCTTCGTCGAGCGCGGATCGGTGCTGCGCCGCTTCTCGGCGCGGGCCAAGGGGCGAGGCACGCGGATCGAGAAGAAGACCTGCCACGTGTTCGTCACCGTCGGCGACGCCAAAAGCAAATAGGGTGATTCATGGGACAAAAGATCAACCCCACCGGCTTCCGCCTCGCGGTCTCGCGTAACTGGAACTCGCGCTGGTTTGCCACCGGCGCCGACTTCGGCCGCATGCTCGGCGAGGACCTGCGTGTGCGCGAGTACCTGAAGAAGCGCCTGCGCAGCGCCTCGGTCGGCCGCATCCTGATCGAGCGGCCGGCCAAGAACGCGCGCATCACCATCTTCTCCGCCCGTCCGGGCGTGGTGATCGGCAAGAAGGGCGAGGACATCGAGGCGCTGAAGGCCGACCTACAGAAGATGCTCGGCGTGCCGGTGCACGTGAACATCGACGAGATCCGCAAGCCGGAGGTCGACGCGCAGCTGATCGCCGATTCGATCACCCAGCAGCTGGAGAAGCGGATCATGTTCCGCCGCGCCATGAAGCGGGCGATGCAGAACGCCATGCGGCTCGGCGCGCAGGGCATCAAGATCATGAGCGCCGGCCGCCTGAACGGGATCGAGATCGCGCGCACCGAGTGGTACCGCGAGGGGCGGGTGCCGCTGCACACGCTGCGCGCCGACATCGATTACGGCGTTTCGGAGGCCAAGACCACCTACGGCGTGATCGGCGTGAAGGTCTGGGTCTACAAGGGTGACACGCTCGGCCGCGGCGAGGCGCCGACGGCTGCCTCGCCCGAATCGCTGCCTTCGCCGGAGCGCGACGAGCGCAAGCCGGCCGGCCGCCGTCCGGCCGGCCCGCGCCGTGCGCCGCGCCGCGGCGAGGCGCCGAGGGCCGAGGCTGCGCCGGCCGAAGCCGGGGCGGGCGAGGCGCCGGCCAAGGACGACGCGGCGCGGCCGGCCGTCAAGCGGGTGCGCAAGGTGGCGGCCAAGCCGGCGGACAAGAAGCCCGACGGCGGCGCGTAAGAACGGAGACTGACAAATGCTGCAACCTGCACGGCGCAAGTACCGCAAGGAGCAAAAGGGACGCAACCGCGGCCTCGCCACGCGCGGCGCTAACGTCGCCTTCGGCGAATTCGGGTTGAAGGCCACCGAGCGCGGGCGCCTCACCGCTCGCCAGATCGAAGCCGCTCGGCGGGCCATCACGCGACACATCAAGCGCGGCGGCCGCATCTGGATCCGCATCTTCCCGGACAAGCCGATCTCGCAGAAGCCGGCGGAGGTGCGGATGGGCAACGGCAAGGGCAACCCGGAGTACTGGGTCGCCGAGATCCAGCCCGGCAAGGTGCTGTACGAGATGGATGGCGTGGACGAGGTGCTCGCCCGCGAGGCGTTTGCGCTGGCGGCGGCAAAGCTGCCGCTGAAGACGATCGTCGTTGCACGCCAGCTCGGCATGTAGGTCGGGCGGCAGCCGGAGGAAGCGATGGAAATCAAGGAAATGCGCGGCAAGGACGAGGCCGCGCTCAACAAGGAACTGCAGGATCTGCTGAAGGCGCAGTTCTCGCTGCGCATGCAGAAGGCCACGCAGCAACTGCAGAACACGAGCCAGATACGCAAGGTGCGGCGGGACATCGCCCGCGTGCGTACCGTGCTCCACCAGAAGGCGGCGGTCAAATGAGCGCGGAGTCGAGCAAGCTGTCGCGGACCCTGGTCGGCCGCGTGGTCAGCAACAAGATGGACAAGACGGTCACGGTGCGGGTCGAGCGACGGGTCAAGCATCCCGTCTACGGCAAGTACGTGGTGCGCACGACCAAGTACCACGCGCACGACGAGACCAACCAGGTCAACGAGGGGGACCTGGTGGAGATCGCCGAGACGCGGCCGATCTCGAAGTCCAAGACCTGGACGGTCAAGCGCGTCGTCCAGCAGGCGGTTCAAGTCTGAACTTGCGTCGCAGCGTCCGTTTCAGTACCATTTAATGCTTTTTGGCGGCCGGCGCTTCGCTGCGGCCGCAAGCAGGCAGTTTTCCGGAATCACGTCGGCTCGGCGCCACTTCGCGACAGCGGGGGGCGGACGCCGGGCAGGCGTGGTTCTTCCACCCGAACGGGACCAAGACTGTCCGCCTCGCCGCGCCTGAGGGCCGGAACGGCGGCACAAGTTGGGAAGAGACAATGATTCAGATGCAGACGATTCTCGACGTCGCGGACAACACCGGCGCCCGCTCGGTGATGTGTATCAAGGTGCTCGGCGGCAGCAAGCGCCGCTACGCCAACGTCGGCGACGTGATCAAGGTGTCGATCAAGGAGGCCGCGCCGCGCGGCCGCGTCAAGAAGGGCGAGGTCTACTCGGCGGTGGTCGTGCGCACGGCGAGCGGCCTGCGCCGGCCGGACGGCTCGGCGATCAAGTTCGACAGCAACGCCGCCGTCCTGCTCAACAACAAGCTGGAGCCGATCGGCACCCGCATCTTCGGCCCGGTGACGCGCGAACTGCGCACCGAGCGCTTCATGAAGATCGTGTCGCTGGCGCCGGAAGTTCTGTAAGGGAGCGCGCGATGGAAAGCATCCGCAAGGGCGACGAGGTCGTCGTCATCTCGGGCAAGGACAAGGGCAAGCGCGGCGTGGTGCTGGCCCGCGTCGACGCCACGCACGTGACGGTGGAGGGCGTCGGGGTCGTCAAGAAGCACGTGCGGCCGAACCCGATGAAGGGCGTGACCGGCGGCATCGTCGACAAGACGATGCCGGTCGACATCTCCAACGTCATGCTGTTCAACCCGGCCACCAAGAAGGGCGACCGGGTCGGCGTGAAGGTCGTCGACGGCAGGAAGGTGCGAGTGTTCAAGAGCAACGGCGCTGTCGTTGGCAGCAAGGGCTGAGGGACGAAGCAATGGCGCGTTTTTTGACCCAGTATCGCGAGCAGGTCGTGCCGCAGCTCGCCAAGCAGTTCGGCTACAAGTCGGTGATGGAGGTGCCGCGCATCACCAAGGTGACGCTGAACATGGGCGTCGGCGAGGCGATCGTCGACAAGAAGAACATCGAGGCGGCGGTTGCCGACATGACCAAGATCGCCGGCCAGAAGCCGGTGGTGACCAAGGCGCGAAAGGCGATCGCCAACTTCAAGATCCGCCAGGGCGTGCCGATCGGCTGCATGGTCACGCTGCGCGGGACGCGGATGTACGAGTTCCTCGACCGCCTGGTGACGATCGCCTTCCCGCGGGTGCGCGACTTCCGCGGCGTGCCCGGGCGCGCTTTCGACGGCAAGGGCAACTACAACATCGGCTTGAAGGAACAGATCATCTTCCCCGAGATCGAGTACGACAAGATCGACAAGCTGCGGGGCATGAACATCAGCATCACGACGACCGCGAGGACGGATGAGGAGGCCAAGGCCCTGCTCGCCGCGTTCCGGTTTCCGTTCCGCAACTGAAAGGCGGGGTGTCAATTGGCAAAACTCTCGATCAAGAACCGTGAAGCCAAGCGCATCGCGCTGGTGAAGAAGTACGACGCCAAGCGCAAGGCGCTGAAGGCCCGCAGCGCCGACCAGACGCTGTCGATGGAAGAGCGGCTCGAGGCGCAGCGGCAGCTGCAGGCGCTGCCGCGCAACGCCAATCCGACCCGGCTGCGCAACCGTTGCGCCCTGACCGGGCGGCCGCGCGGCACGTTCCGCAAGTTCGGCCTGGCGCGCAACAAGGTCCGCGAGGCCGCGCTGCGCGGCGACATCCCCGGCATGGTCAAGGCCAGCTGGTAAGCGAGGAGATTGCATCGATGAGCATGAGTGATCCGATCGCCGACATGCTGACGCGCATCCGCAACGCGCAGCGGGTCGAGAAGACCGAAGTGGCGATGCCGGCTTCGAAGCTGAAGGCCGCCATCGCCCAGGTGCTGACCGACGAGGGATATATCGAGGGCTTCAGGGTCGACGCAAACGACGGCAAGCCGCAACTGCGCATCGGCCTGAAGTACTACGCGGGCCGCCCGGTGATCGAGCGCCTCGAGCGCGTCTCGCGGCCGGGTCTGCGTATCTATCGCGGCCGCGACGAGATCCCGAAGGTGATGAACGGGCTCGGCGTGGCCATCGTCTCGACCTCGCGCGGCGTGATGACCGACCGCCGGGCGCGGTCGCAGGGCGTCGGCGGCGAAGTGCTTTGCTACGTCGCCTGACGCGCTAGCGGGAGAACATCGATGTCACGAGTTGCAAAGGTTCCGGTCGCCCTGGCCAAGGGGGTCGAGGCAAAGGTCGGCGACGGCGAGATCGTCGTCAAGGGGCCGCTGGGCACGCTGTCGCGGCCGGCTTCGCCGCTGGTCAAGGTCACCGTCGCAGACGGCCGTGTCAGCTTCGATGCCGTCGACGGCACGCCGGCGGCGAACGCGATGAGCGGCACCATGCGGGCGCTGGTCGCCGGCATGGTGCAGGGGGTGAGCAAGGGTTTCGAGCGCAAGTTGACTCTGGTCGGCGTCGGCTACCGGGCGCAGGCGGCCGGCGACAAGCTGAACCTGTCGCTGGGTTTCTCGCATCCGATCGTCTATCAGCTGCCGGCCGGCGTGAAAGCGGAAACGCCTTCGCAGACCGAAATCCTGATCAAGGGTGCCGACAAGCAGAAGGTCGGCCAGGTCGCGGCCGAGGTGCGCGGCCACAAGCCGCCCGAGCCCTACAAGGGCAAGGGCGTCCGCTACGCCGACGAGGTCGTGGTTCTGAAAGAAACCAAGAAGAAGTAAGGCGCGGAGTCAAAGATGAGCGACAAGAAACTTTCCCGTCTGCGCCGCGCTCGCGCGACCCGCGCGCGCATCCGTCTTGCGCGCGAGAGCCGGCTGACGGTGTTCCGCAGCAACCTGCACATCTACGCCAGCGTGATTTCGCCCGACGGCGGCAAGGTGCTGGTCACTGCCTCGACCATGGAGCCGGAGGTGCGCAGCCAGCTGGCCGGCGCCAAAGGCAAGGGCGGCAACGCCGCGGCGGCGAAGATCGTCGGCGCGCGGCTGGCGCTCAAGGCCAAGGCGGCGGGCATCGAGTCGGTGGCATTCGATCGCGCCGGTTATCGCTATCACGGCCGCGTCAAGGCGCTGGCCGACGCCGCGCGCGAAGCCGGCCTGAAGTTCTAAGGGGAAGTCGATGGCAAAGGTGCAACCGAAGGGCGTTCCCAGCCAGGAGCGCGACGACGGCCTGAAGGAGAAGATGATCGCGGTCAACCGCGTGACCAAGGTCGTCAAGGGCGGTCGGATCCTGGGCTTCGCCGCGCTGACCGTGGTCGGCGACGGAGACGGCCGCATCGGCATGGGCAAGGGCAAGGCGCGCGAGGTGCCGGTGGCCGTGCAGAAGGCGATGGAAAAGGCGCGGCGCGGCATGCAGCGCGTGCCGCTGCGCAACGGCACCCTGCACCACCCCGTCGAGGGCAAGCACGGTGCTTCCAAGGTGATGCTGGCACCGGCGGCCGAGGGCGCCGGTGTCAAGGCCGGCGGGCCGATGCGCGCTGTGTTCGACGTGATGGGCGTTCGCAACGTCGTTGCCAAGTCGCACGGCTCGACCAACCCCTACAACCTGGTGCGCGCGACGCTGAACGCGCTCGAGCAGCTGCGCACGCCGGCCGAAGTCGCGGCCAAGCGCGGCAAGTCGGTCGAGGAACTGCTCGGCTGAGGAGCGTCATATGACGAACAAGACACTGAAGGTGACGCTGGTCCGCAGCCCGATCAGCGCCAAGGCGGGTCATCAGGCCACGGTTCGCGGCCTTGGCCTGAAGCGACTGCACCAGAGCCGTGAGCTCGAGGACACGCCGGCCGTGCGGGGCATGATCACCAAGGTCGCCCACCTGGTGAAGGTCGGCTGAAGGCGGCGGAAGGACACTGAAGATGAGACTGAATGATCTGAAACCGGCGGCCGGCTCGAAGAGCGCGCGCCACCGCGTCGGCCGCGGCATCGGCAGCGGTTGGGGCAAGACGGCGGGCCGCGGCCACAAGGGCCAGAAGTCGCGCGCCGGCGGCTTTCACAAGGTGGGCTTCGAGGGAGGCCAGATGCCGCTGCATCGGCGCCTGCCGAAGCGCGGCTTCACCTCGCTGTCGCGCCGCTACGTCGAGGTGGTGCGGCTGCACGAGTTGCAGAAGCTCGGCGCCGACGAGATCGACCTGATGGTGCTGAAGCAGGCCGGCGTGGTCTCGTCGCTGGCGATCGACGCGCGAGTGATCGCCTCGGGCGAGCTGTCGCGCAAGGTCTCGGTGCGCGGCATCGGCGTCACCAAGGGAGCCAGAGCGGCGATCGAGGCGGCCGGCGGCACTGTTGCCGCCGTCGGCGTCGAAAAGAAGGCCGGCAAGAAGCAGGCTCGGCTTGTCGAGCGCCGCAAGGCGCGGGAGGCCGCGATTGCCGCGGTCGGCAAGACACCGGCCGAGGCGAAGCCGGCGGGCAAGCCGGCAACTAAGAAGGCTGACGCGCCGGCACCGAAGAAGGCTGACAAGCCGGCTTCGAAGTAACGTTTTCAGGGACAAGCGTGGCGAGCAATCCGGCAACTCTGGGCAAGACAGGAAAGTACGGCGACCTGAAGCGTCGTCTCGGCTTTCTGCTGCTGGCGCTCGTCGTCTACCGGATCGGCACGCACATCCCGGTGCCGGGCATCGACCCCGACCAGCTGCGCCAGCTGTTCAACTCGCAGCAGGGCGGCATCCTCGGTCTGTTCAACATGTTCTCCGGCGGCGCGCTGTCGCGCTTCTCGGTCTTCGCGCTCGGGATCATGCCGTACATCTCGGCGTCGATCATCTTCCAGATGCTGACCTACGTGCTGCCTTCGCTGGAGTCGATGCGCAAGGAGGGAGAGGCCGGTCGGCGGAAGATCACGCAGTACACGCGCTATGCCACGCTCGGCCTGGCGCTGGTGCAGTCCTACGGCATCGCGGTGGCCTTGCAGTCGCAGCAGGGGCTGGTGCTCAATCCCGGCTTCATGTTCGTCTTCATCTGCATGGTCTCGCTCGTCACCGGCACGATATTCCTGATGTGGCTGGGCGAGCAGATCACCGAGCGGGGTCTGGGCAACGGCATCTCGATCCTGATCTTCTCCGGCATCGTCGCCGGCCTGCCGACCGCGATCGGCGGGCTGTTCGAGCTGGTACGCACCGGCGCCATCGGGCCGCTGGCGGCGATCTTCATCATCGCCCTGATCGTGCTGGTCACGGCTTTCGTCGTCTTCGTCGAGCGCGGCCAGCGCAAGATCCTGGTCAACTACGCCAGGCGGCAGGTCGGCAACAAGATCTACGGCGGCCAGAGCTCGCACCTGCCGCTGAAGATCAACATGTCCGGGGTCATTCCGCCGATCTTCGCCTCGTCGCTGATCCTGTTCCCGGCCACGCTGGCCGGCTGGTTCACCACCGGCGACGCCACCCGCTGGATCCGCGACCTGGCCGGCGCCCTGTCGCCGGGGCAGCCGCTGTACATCCTGCTGTACGCGGGACTGATCATCTTCTTCGCCTTCTTCTATACGGCGCTGGTCTTCAACAGCAAGGAAACGGCGGACAACCTGAAGAAGAGCGGCGCCTTCGTGCCGGGCATCCGGCCGGGCGACCAGACGGCGCGCTATATCGACAAGATCCTGATGCGGCTGACGCTGGCCGGCGCCCTGTACATCACCCTGGTGTGCCTGGTCCCGGAGTTCCTGAACCTGCGCTTCTCGGTGCCGTTCTACTTCGGCGGCACGTCGCTGCTGATCGTGGTGGTCGTCACCATGGACTTCATGTCGCAGGTGCAGGCCTACCTGATGACGCATCAGTACGAGAGCCTGCTGAAGAAGGCGAACTTCAAGGGCTTCGGAGCCGGGATGCCGCGGTAGCGCGGCGAAGGAGACGGCTGGGGCAATGGCCAAGGACGACGTGATCCAGATGCAGGGCGAGGTTCTCGAGAACCTTCCCAACGCGACCTTCCGCGTCAAGCTGGAAAACGGACACGTCGTGCTGGGCCACATCTCGGGAAAGATGCGGATGCATTACATCCGCATCCTGCCGGGCGACAAGGTCACGGTCGAACTGACGCCGTATGACCTGACGAGGGCAAGGATCGTTTTCCGCGCCAAGTAGCGCGGCAGGAGAAACCGATGAAAGTGAATGCTTCGGTCAAGAAGATGTGTCGCAAGTGCAAGATCATCCGGCGCAATCGAGTCGTGCGGGTGATCTGCTCCGATCCGCGGCACAAGCAGCGCCAGGGCTAGGCACCGCCTCGACAACTCGAACTGAGGTCACGAGATGGCTCGTATTGCAGGCATCAACATTCCGCCGCACCAGCATGCCGAAATCGGCCTGACGGCGATCTACGGCATCGGCCGGGCGCGCGCGCGCGCGATCCTCGATGCGGCCAACGTGCCGCACGGCAAGAAGGTCAAGGAACTGACCGACGGCGAGCTCGAGCGCATCCGCGACGCGATCGGCCGGGTGGCGGTCGAGGGCGACCTGCGGCGGGAGATCCAGCTCTCGATCAAGCGCCTGATCGACCTCGGCTGCTACCGCGGCATGCGCCACCGCCGTGGCCTGCCGGTGCGCGGCCAGCGCACGCGCACCAACGCCCGCACCCGCAAGGGTCCGCGCAAGGCCGGCGTCGCCCTGAAGAAGTCCGCGTAAGCACCAGACGGAGAACCAGCATCGATGGCCAAGAATCCCAGCGCACAGCAGGTCGCCGCACAGCAGCGGGCGCGCAAGAAGGTCAAGAAGAACGTCGCCGAGGGCATCGCCCACGTGCACGCCTCGTTCAACAACACCATCATCACGATCACCGACCGGCAGGGCAACGCCCTGTCGTGGGCGAGCTCCGGTGGCCAGGGCTTCAAGGGATCGCGCAAGTCGACGCCGTTCGCGGCACAGGTTGCCGCGGAGCAGGCGGGCCGCGCCGCCGTCGAGTGCGGCGTGAAGAACCTGGAAGTCCGGATCAAGGGGCCCGGCCCGGGCCGCGAGTCCAGCGTGCGTGCGCTCAATGCGCTCGGCTTCCGCATCGCTTCGATCCAGGACGTCACGCCGGTGCCGCACAACGGCTGCCGGCCGCCGAAGCGGCGCCGGGTCTAGCGCCGGAGAGCAGGCCGATGGGCATCGACAACCTCGTGTCCGCGCACTGACCGCCGGCCGCCCTGGCGGCCGGCGCGGCAGCAGCGTGGACTTAATGCAGATCACTGCAGGATAGGAAACAGCAAATGGCTCGTCATACCGGAGCAAAACTGAAGCTTTCGCGCCGCGAAGGCACCGATCTGTTCCTGAAGAGCGCGCGCCGCGCGCTCGACACCAAGTGCAAGGCCGACTCCAAGCCCGGCCAGCACGGCCGCATCTCCGGTGCGCGCATGTCGGACTACGGCGTGCAGCTGCGCGAGAAGCAGAAGGTCAAGCGGATGTACGGCGTGCTCGAGCGCCAGTTCCGTCGCTACTTCCAGGAGGCCGCCCGGCTCAAGGGCAACACCGGATCGCACCTGATCAGCCTGCTCGAGTCGCGGCTCGACAACGTCGTCTACCGGATGGGGTTCGGCTCGACGCGTGCCGAGGCGCGCCAGCTGGTGTCGCACCGTGCCATCGCGGTCAACGGCGAGACGGCGAGCATCCCGTCGATGACGGTGAAGCCGGGCGACGTCATCAGCGTGCGCGAAAAGGCGCGGAAGCAGGGCCGCATCGCCGAGTCGCTGTCGCTCGCCGAACAGTCGGGCATGCCGTCGTGGGTCGAAGTCGACCCGAAGAAGATGGAAGGCAAGTTCAAGAACCTGCCGGAGCGCGACGAGGTCGCGCGGGACGTCAACGAGTCGCTGGTCGTCGAGTTGTACTCGCGATAACGGGGGTTGGACCGTCGGTCTCGCCTGCGGCGAAGCCGACCAGTACGGTTTTCCGGCGCCGGGGCGGCCGTCAACCTGCCCCCGACCATCCATCAGCCTTATCGGTGTAACGAGCCGAGGGTATTGAAAAGGGATCGTTCATGTCAGCCACTGCAATACTCAAGCCACGCGCCATCGAAGTCGAGGCGAGCGGCGCCAACACCGCCATCGTCACCATGGAGCCCTTCGAGCGCGGCTACGGCCACACGCTCGGCAACGCGCTGCGGCGCATCCTGCTTTCGTCGATGATCGGCTACGCGCCGACCGAGGCGCAGATTGCCGGCGTGGTGCACGAGTACTCGACCGTGCCGGGCGTCCGCGAGGACGTGGTCGACATCCTGCTCAACCTCAAGGGTGTGGTCTTCAAGCTGCACAACCGCGAGGAAGTGACGCTGACGCTGCGCAAGGAAGGCGAGGGGCTGGTCACCGCCGCCGACATCGAGCTGCCGCACGATGTGGAGATCATCAACCCCGACCACGTGATCGCGCACCTGACCGGCGGTGGCCGGCTGGAGATGCAGATCAAGGTCGAGATGGGCCGCGGCTACGTGCCGGGCAACCTGCGTGCTTTCCGTGACGATCACTCGAAGACGATCGGCCGCATCGTCATGGACGCATCGTTCTCGCCGATCAAGCGAGTGTCCTACACGGTGGAGAGCGCTCGCGTCGAGCAGCGCACCGACCTCGACAAGCTGGTGATGACGATCGAGACCAACGGCGCCATCACGCCGGAAGAGGCGGTGCGCCAGTCGGCCCGCCTGCTGGTCGAGCAGTTGTCGGTGTTCGCGGCGCTTGAAGGGGTGGCCGAGCCGCTCGGCGCTGGCGGGCGGGGGCAGCCGACGCAGGTCGACCCGATCCTGCTGCGTCCGGTCGATGACCTGGAGCTGACGGTCCGCTCGGCCAACTGCCTGAAGGCGGAGAACATCTTCTACATCGGCGACCTGATCCAGCGCACCGAGAACGAACTGCTGAAGACGCCCAATCTCGGCCGCAAGTCGCTCAACGAGATCAAGGAAGTGCTCGCCGCGCGCGGCCTGACCCTCGGCATGAAGCTGGAGAATTGGCCCCCGGCTGGGCTCGAGAAGTAGGACGGCATCGACGGGGGCCGATTCCGGCGACCGCTAACTTGGCGCAGCCAAGTTAAGGCCCGAAGGGCCGGCGGTCGGCAGAACTGGCCAGTCTGTCCCAAGAGCAACCCCAACCGACCCGCCCATCGCAGGGATCGAAGAGTCGGAATCACCCAAGACTGAAAGGAACAACGATATGCGTCACGGACACGGACTGCGGAAACTGAACCGCACCAGCAGCCATCGCCTGGCGATGCTGCGCAACATGTCGAACTCGCTGCTGCGCCACGAGCGCATCAAGACCACGCTGCCCAAGGCGAAGGAACTGCGGCGCGTGGTCGAGCCGCTGATCACGCTCGCCAAGGAGCCGACGGTGGCCAACCGCCGGCTGGCTTTCAACCGGCTGCGCGACCGCGAGATGGTGGTCAAGCTCTTCGACGAACTCGGCCCGCGCTACAAGACGCGCAACGGCGGCTACACGCGCATCCTGAAATTCGGTTTCCGCGTCGGCGACAATGCGCCGATGGCGCTGATGGAACTCGTCGACCGCCCGGAAAAGCCGGCAGTCGAAGCCGAGGGCGCCGAGAAGGCCGCGTAAGCAGCAAGGCGAGCGGCTAGGGTACCGGCGAGGTGCGACCTTGTCTGCAGACGTCCTGCTGGTCCTGACCAACTGCCCCGACGAAGAGACGGCCGACCGCATTGCCACGTCGCTGGTCGAGAACCGGCTGGCCGCCTGCGTCAACGCGCTGGCGCCGGTCGAGTCGACTTACCGCTGGCAGGGCGCAGTGGAGCAGGCGATCGAAGTGCCGCTGCTTATCAAGTGCACGCGCGATCGTTATCCCGCGCTCGAGGAAGCGATCCGGCAACTGCACCCGTATACGGTGCCCGAGATTGTCGCTATCCCGGTGGTCGCCGGATTCGCCCCCTACCTGCGCTGGGTGGCGGAGGAAACCACGCCGCCGATGCTCGCCTGACACGCAGGCAAGCGCCGGCCGGGCGGCCTCGGTGATCGACGCGATGCAGTCCGAGGGGCGAGTTCGCATCGACAAGTGGCTGTGGGCCGCGCGGATCTTCAAGACGCGCACCCTGGCCGCTGACGCGGTCGACCTCGGGCGCGTGCGTATCAACGGCGAGCGGATCAAGCCGGCACGCGAAGCGCGGCCGGGAGATCGCGTCGAAGTGCAGTTGGGCGAGGTGCGCCTCGACCTCGTGATCCGGGCGCTGTCGGGGCAGCGCGGTCCGGCGTCGACGGCGCAGCAACTGTACGAGGAGACGGCCGACAGCCGCATGCGTCGCGAGATGCGTCGCGAGTCGTTGCGCTACGGTGCCGAGCCTGCGCGATCGATCAAAGGGCGGCCGACCAAGCGCGACGGGCGCGCGCTGCGCTCGGCGCGCGGACCGGCAGCCGACGAACGCGACTGACTGCCGCCCCTCGGCCCGCCTACGGCGCGCTCATCGGCCGGCCGGGGTCGTGCTTGCGCACCCGCTTTCGCCACCAGCGGCCGAGCTCCGCCGGCCGGTCGGTCAGGACGCGGCGGACCCACAGCAGGATGAGCAGCATCGCGGCCAGCACGGCCATGGAGGCGATCATCAGGACGAACCCATTGGGATTCTGCGCGCCGGGAATCCGCTCGAAGTTCATGCCCCACAGGCCGGCCACCAGCGTCAGCGGCGCGAACACCGCCGTGATGACGGTCAGTATGCGCATGATCTGGTTGGTGCGATGCTGGGTGGCGGAGAAGTGCAGCTGCACCGCCGATTCGACCGAATTCTCCAGCCGGCCGGCGTGACCGAGCACCCGCTCGATGTGCTCGATCACATCGGCGACACGAATCAAGTAGGCATCGCTCTGCTGCGCCTCGGGCGTCGAATCCAGATAATCGTCGCGCAATTCCTGGATCGCATCGCGCTGTTCCTCGCACAGGTTCTGCAGCTGGCGAAGCTCGATGCGCGCGTCGAGCAGCGCCGGCCAGTCTTCGAACGGCCGCCGGCGGTCCAGCA